>JAPUKZ010000211.1 GCA_027295405.1 Gammaproteobacteria bacterium | reverse complement strand
TGCTGGCACCGACCCGCACTACCTGAACCGACTCATCCCACTCGTACACCACCTGGCGCGTTTGGGGCGCTAATGCCGCGGCCGGTGTGCACCTAACTGCGCCCGGATACTGTGGGGAAAGTGGAGGCTGGAAACGGAATCGAACCGATCTACACGGAGTTGCAGTCCGCTGCATAACCACTCTGCCATCCAGCCGTCAGAGAGAGGGCGCCTATTCTAGGCAGTTGTTGAAAACTGTCAAGAAATATAGCGCAACTTATTGAAAAACAGTTAGTTTTGGCGTTCCTCGATGACCTTCCAGGCGGCTTTTAGGTAGACCATCATGGACCATAAAGTCAGCGCCGCCCCGGCGTAGATCATGCCGTAGGCCAGCATCAACATCCATGCCGGGTGCTCGGCAGGATTCAGGGCCAGCAGGGCAATGATGGCGACCATTTGGACAAAGGTTTTTACCTTGCCGATGTAGGACACAGCCACGCTGGTGCGCTGGCCCAATTCGGCCATCCATTCCCGCAACGCGGAAATCACGATCTCACGGCCGATAATGACGCTGGCAGCCAGGGTGAACAGAATAGTGTCGTGCTGTTCCACCAGCAGTACCAGGGTTACGGCCACCATCAGTTTGTCCGCCACCGGATCCAGGAAGGCGCCGAACTCGGTCATTTGCGCCAGTTTGCGGGCCATGTAGCCGTCAAACCAGTCGGTGATCGCCGCCAGTGCGAAAATACCGGCTGCCACCTGCTGGTGATTCTCGAAGGGCCAGTAAAATACCAGCACCAGTATCGGAATCATCGCGATGCGGGTGATGGTCAAGGTGTTGGGGATGTTCAGGTCCATATCAGGTCTGGTTCATCTGTCCGTAAATCTCGCGGGCTATTTTTTCATTAATTCCGCTGACTTTCATCAACTCTTCCAGACTGGCCCGCTGAATACCCTGAATGCCGCCAAAATGCCGCAGTAAATCCCGCCGCCGCTTGGCGCCAACGCCAGGTATTTGCTCCAGTACTGAGCCCTTGCGCTTCTTGTCGCGGCGGGCGCGGTGCCCGGTGATGGCGAAACGGTGGGCCTCGTCGCGAATATGCTGAATCAGGTGCAAGCCGCTGTTATCACCGGGCAACTGTAGCTCACGCCCGCTGCCACCGAGAATCAGCGTTTCAAAACCGGCCTTGCGGGTCACCCCTTTGGCGATGCCGATCACCTCCACCGAATTTATTTGCAATTCTTCCAGCACCGACAGCGCTTGTTGCACCTGGCCTTTGCCGCCATCGATAAACAGGATATCCGGCAGTGCCCCTTCACCCGCCTTGAGGCGCTTGTAGCGCCGCTCCAGTGCCTGTTGCATCGCAGCGTAATCGTCGCCAGCGGTAATATTTTCAATATTGAATCTGCGGTAATCGGATTTGCGCGGCCCGTTCTGGTCAAAGACCACGCAAGCGGCGACCGTGGCCTCGCCGGAGCTGTGGCTGATATCAAAACACTCCATACGCTGGGGCGCCTCGGGCAGCTTCAGGCTGTCCTGCAACACATGAATGCGCTCAATGGCAGTGTGTCGGGCGGACAGGTGCGACTGCAGGTTCTGGGCCGCGGTCTGGCTTGCCAATTGCAACCATTTGGCGCGCGCGTCGCGGACCCGGGTCTTGATCTTCAGTTTTCGTTCAGCGCGCTCGCTGAGAACCGTTTGCAGACTGGCCAGTTCCTCCAGTTTCTCACTCACCAGGATCTCCCGCGGAATCTCCCGCTGGCCAGATAAATAAAATTGCGGCACAAACGCGCTGATTACATCCGCCGCCTTTTCATCCAGGCGCAAGGGGGGGAAGTAGCTTTTACTGCCCAGCACCCGCCCGGCCCGCACAAACACGACCTGAACGCAGGCCTTGCCCGCCTCTACTGCGGCGCTAATGATATCCAGGTCGCCGCTCACCCCTTCAATGGCCTGGCGCGCCTGCACGTGCTGCAACTGCTGTAACTGGTCGCGCAGCACGGCGGCCCGCTCAAAGGCCAGTTGCGCCGAGGCCTGCTCCATCGAATCGGCCAGTTCCCGCATCAGTAGTTGGGATTTGCCCTTCAGGAACAGCACCGTATGTTCAACCTGCTCGGCGTACTCCTGCTCGCTGACTTTCTCCACACAGGGCGCGGTGCAACGCCCAATCTGGTGTTGCAGGCAGGGTCTGGAGCGATTCTTGAAGTAGCTGTCCTCGCACTGGCGAACCTGGAACACCTTCTGCATCAGGTTCAGGCTTTCCCGAACTGCACCGGCACTGGGGAAGGGTCCAAAATACTGTCCCTTGCGGCGTTTGCTGCCCCGGTGCAGGGACAGGCGCGGATACTTGTCCTGGCTGGACAGGAAAATGTAGGGGTAGGATTTGTCGTCCCGCAGCAAGATATTGTAGGCCGGCTGGAGCGCTTTGATCAGGTTGTGTTCCAGCAGCAGAGCGTCTGTCTCGGTGCTGGTTACCGTGACCTGTATAGCGTTGATCTTGGCCACCATGGCCATGGTCTTGACTTCCAGCCCACTGGCGCGAAAATAACTGGAGACCCGATTCTTGAGGTTTTTGGCCTTGCCGACATACAACACGTCACCGGCCCGGTCATACATCTGGTATACCCCCGGGCGCGATGTCAGCGACCGCAGAAAAGATGCAGCATCAAACTCGACCGGATCGCCCTCAGCCCTTTCCCCGTTAACCCCTTTTTCGTTAACCCCTTTTCCGTTAACCCCTTTTTCGTTAACCATAGCTGCGCGGCTCCTGCTCCAGCCGGATCCCGAATTGCGCGTCCACGGCAGCGACTATGTGCCCGGCATAACGCTGCACGGCGGCGGCACTGCAGTGGTCCGGATTGATAATGACCAGGGCGTGATCAGGGTGCAGGGATACCGGGGCGCCGTTGCGAGATCGGAGGTCGGTGCGAGATCTGATCCCACTGGCAGCAATCAGGTGGGCCGCAGGTACGACATAATGGCCTGCGCCCCTGGCGTAGTGCGGCACATCCGGGAGCATTACCTGCAAGGCCTGTAGCGCCGCCGGGTCGAGTATCGGGTTCTTGAAAAAACTGCCCACGTTCGGTACCAGCCGGGGGTTCGGCAAGCGCGAGCTGCGAATCGCGACCACCGCCGCAAACACCTGCCGGGGGCTGGCCGCTGCAATATCCTGCGCTTGCAGGTAGCTGGCGAGACTGGGGTAGTCCAGCACCGGTGCCACCTGTTTGGGCAGGCAAAACACCACTTGTTCCACGATCATCCGATCGCGCAGTTCGCCCTTGAAAATGCTGTCACGGTAACCAAATTTGCATTCTTCCCGCTGAAAAATAACCGGCTCGCCGGTACCCAGGTCCCGACAATTCACGCTGACAATAAAGCGTTCTACTTCAACCCCATAAGCGCCGATATTCTGGATCGGCGCGGCACCGACAGTACCGGGAATCAGGGCCAGGTTTTCCAGCCCGTGATAGCCCTGCTGTAAACACCAGCGTACCAGGCTGTGCCAGCTCTCGCCGCCGGCAACAGCGAGCGTGACCTGGGCAGAATCTTCCCCGAGCACCTCGCGACCCCGGTTGCGCAGGTGCAAAACCAAACCCGGCAGCGTGTCCCCCAATACCACGTTGCTGCCCTCGCCCAGCACCGTGATTAACAGCTGCTCGCGCCGGGCATAGGCCAGGGCCTCATCCAGTTCAGGGTTGTCATGCACAGCGCAAAAGGCGTCAGCTACCGCCGGCGTCGTCAGGGTATTCAGGGCCTGCAAGTCTTTATTATACTGAATGGATACCGTCATCGGTACTAGCCGGTAATTGCCTTCAGCAAGCCGCGGCTGGCCTCCTCCACCAGATCCAGCACCTGATCGAAGCCCGCATTGCCGCCACAATAGGGATCGGGAACTTCCCTGAGTAAGGGGTGTGAGTGGAAATCCAGGAACAAGCCCAGATGGCCGCGGTAGTCTGCCGGTGCCATGGCCTGCAGATTACCCAGATTTTGCTGGTCCATGGCCAGCACGTAGTCGAAATTGGAAAAATCCGCCACGCTTACCACCCGCGCGCGCAAGCTGGACAGATCGTAGCCCCGTGCCCTGGCCGCTGCCGTTGCCCGTTGATCCGGCGCTTCCCCCACATGCCAGGCGCCGGTGCCGGCCGAGTCCACCTGTATCCGGTCCTGCAGATCGGCGGCCTTGACCAGTTCCTGGAATACCCCATGGGCGGTGGGCGAGCGGCAGATATTGCCCAGGCAGACAAATAACACCGAGGTACTCATCTCAGGGTTGTGCCGTAAGCAGAGATCGCACATGCGCCAGGTCAGTCTCGGTATCAACCCCGGGGGGCACAGTCTCGCAGGCGCTCGCGACATGAATACGGACCCCATGTGCCAGCGCCCGTAACTGCTCAAGAGATTCCAGAACTTCCAATGGTGCCGGTGGCCATTTGACAAAGTCGTGCAGGAAATCGACGCGATAGGCATAAATACCCAGGTGCCGCTGCGCCGTCACTTCAGTACCCGCTCCCGGCTGACCCACCGCAAACGCATCCCGCGCCCAGGGTATGGGCGCGCGACTGAAGTACAGGGCCAGTTGGTTCACATCTGTTACCACTTTCACCACGTTGGGGTTGAACAGGTCTGTCGCAGACCTCAACGGTTCACATAAGGTGGCTATACGGGCAATGGTCGTGCCGGCGAGGTTATCGGCAACCTGGTCTACTACCGCCGGGGGTAACAGGGGTTCGTCCCCCTGTACATTCACCACGATGGCAGCGTCTGTCAGTTGCAGGCTGCGCGCCACCTCCTCTATGCGATCAGTGCCCGAGGGGTGATCGGCAGCCGTCATGCACACCCGGGCATCAAAGCGCTGGGCGGCGGCCTCAATGCGTTCGTCATCGGTGGCAATCACTACCTCATCTGCCCCGCTGGCACAGGCGCGCTCGTACACCCACTGCACCATGGGTTTACCCGCGATGTCCGCCAGCGGCTTGCCGGGCAGGCGGCTGGAGCCATAGCGTGCCGGAATCACCACCGTGAAGCTCATCTGCAACAGCTCGCGGGCATCAGTTTTCCTCGGCGCGGGGTTGCATGGTAGTAATACTCAGATGCACAAACCCCATCTGACCCGCTGCATCCATGGCTCGCACAACGGATTGATGCGGGGCCTGGGCGTCTGCGGTGATAACCAGGGGCAGCGAGGTATCACCTTCCGAAATCTGCTGGATCGCAGACTTCAGGGTACGCAACTCCCGATCGACCAGGCGTTGGGCATTGATGGTGTACGCGCCGCCCTCATTGATCAGTATCTCAATCATCTCCAGCGCATCGGGGCTGTTCTCACCGGACGCTTCCGGCAGATCGATACTGAGATGGGTCTCCTTGGTGAACGTTGTGGAGACCATGAAAAAGATGAGCAGCAGGAACACCACATCAATCAGTGGCGTGAGGTTAACCTCAACCTGCTCCAGTCGCTGGCGTCGGAACTTCAAGCGGTGCCGCCCTTTTCCTGACGCTCATTGTGCAGGGCGTCGACCAGTTTTATGGTCTCCTGCTCCAACTCGATGATAATGCCGTCGATACGACCCACGAAATAGCGATGCATGATCAGGGCGGGGATGGCGACACTCAGTCCCGCTGCGGTAGTTATCAGGGCCTCCGAGATGCCCCCGGCCAGCACCGAGGCGTTGCCGGTGCCCTGTGCCATGATTTCGGTAAACACCTTGATCATGCCGATAACGGTCCCCAATAGTCCCAGCAAGGGGGTAACGGCGGCAATTGTGCCCAGGGGATTCAGGTAGCGCTCCAGTTCGTGCACCACATGCCCCGCCGCTTCCTCAATACTCTCCTTCATGACCTCGCGACCGTGATGGGCGTTGCCCAGGCCCGCTGCCAGAATCTCGCCCAGGGGCGAGGAATTCCGCAGTGTGCGTAACTTGGGTGCATCCATTTCATTATTCTTGAGTTGTCGCCACACCAGCGCCAACAGGTGCGGTGGCGATATTGTTTTTGGGTTGAGCGTCAGCAGACGCTCCACGCAAATCGCCAGCGCCGCTACCGAACAGAGCAAGATTGGCAGCATCAACCAGCCGCCTGCAGTGACCAATTCCAGCACTCTCTATCCCCTATGCACAGCCTGCCGAGGGTTCATTATACGCACGCTCAAAATCGCTGGGAACAAAGTCAGTGCCAATAATAGGCGTGTTGCTGCCGATATTCAGTGACAGAGCGCAAGACCCCTGCTTCGATCACGAAGGTCAGGGCACCCGTTTTTGCGGTTTCATAGCCCTGTATCCCGGCGCCGCGGTATCTGGCCAGCACCCGTGGCTGGGGGTGGTGAAAGCGGTTCTGGTAGCCCGCGCTGAATACCACACTGTCGGGATCCACCACCCGGATGAACGGGGTTGAGGACGAGCTGAGACTGCCATGGTGGGGAGCCAGCAACAGGTCCGCAGCCAGACGCTCCCGCCAGCGCGCTCGCAAGTTCAGCTCAATGAATTTACCAATATCCCCGGGCAGCAGCACCCGGTAACCGCCAAATTCCAGCAGCAGTACGCAGGAGCGATTATTGCTTTGGTCATATTGCTGGCCCGGCTCGGGATGCAGCTGCAAGATCCTGAGTGCAGCGTAGCGCCGCTCCTGCCCCGCTCTGCAGGCTTTCTGTGAAGGCGACTGTACGGGGTTACGCAGCTGATCCAAGGGGAAGGGCTGGTCCCCGTACCAGAGCTCAGTTATCGCGAGATTTTGAACCAGGGTGGCCACTCCGCTGGCGTGATCCCTGTCCCCGTGACTGATCACCAGCAGTTCAAGCTCGCGGATACCCCGGCGGCGCAGATAG
Organism: Gammaproteobacteria bacterium; assembly: GCA_027295405.1. Taxonomy (GTDB): domain Bacteria; phylum Pseudomonadota; class Gammaproteobacteria; order Pseudomonadales; family Halieaceae; genus JAPUKZ01. The sequence continues at coordinate 33,474 of JAPUKZ010000211.1, read as the reverse complement.
GGGAGAATCACGGAACTCGCCATATTCGGTCCCGCCGGATCTCCGGCACCGGTGTCGTAGAGCATGGCCATGTCCCGGGTTCGCACCAGTACTGCCAGGCCTTGTCCCACATCAAATACAGTCAGCTCCATTACTCCCGCCGCCGGCGGTGGGTGGTCGGGCAGGAATTGCGGCAGTAGCAGCGGCAGCGCCAACCAGCGCAGGCGCATTCCCCTGGGCAGCAGGAGTACCAGAATAGCCAGCAGTGACAGAAGTACCGCCAACGGGCCGGGCTGATGCTCTATCCATAGGTCCAGACCAGATTGCTCCATCGCGTTGGCCAGGGCAAAGAACCCGGTCACGGGCCAGGCGGCAACTGACCAGCACCAGCTTGCTACAGCGTGGGAAAGCGGCGCAACGACGCCGCCCAGCAAACACAGGGGCGCCACCAATACAGTCACCACCGGCACCGCCAGCAAATTGGCCAGCGGGGCCAGCCAACTGCTGCCACCGAACCAAAAACTGCCGGCCAGGCCCGTGGCCAGGGACAACCCAAGTTGCAGTAGCAGAAACCGCTGCAGCCCACGCAGCTGTGGCCAGGTGCTCAATAACCAGGCAATCAACGCCACCGCGCCAAAGGACAGCCAGAATCCGGCATTGTGCGTAGCCAGCGGATCCAACAGGGCGATGACCAGCAAAGCCACTTGCAGCGATCGCCACAGGCTGAGCCGGCGCCGGTACAGGCTGATCAACTGTACACAAGCCAGCATCACCAGCGCCCGCTGTGTTGGCAGCGCGAAACCGGCCAGTGCGCTGTAGCCCAGCGCCATGCCAGCAGCCGCCAGCTGCGCGGTTTTGTAACTGTCAGCTCCGACCCGCAGCAAGCAGTGAATGCGACCTAAAAACAGGCCCAGGTAAAATCCCAGCGCAGCGACCATACCCACATGCAATCCGGAGATGACCACCAGGTGATTGAGGCCAAAGCCCTGTAGTTGCCGCCAATGGGATGCCGATATGGCGCTGCGGTCCCCCAGTGTCAATGCTCTGAGTACCTCGTCCGCAGCGGTCGCCGTTGCCATCGGCAGTTGCAGTGACAAGTATTGCCGCAGGCGCTGATGCGGCAGCCACCAGGCGGGCCTGTCGGCAAGCTGGACAAGATCGTGCTCTCTGACGCTGCCGGTAGCACTGAAACGGTGCTGTGCCAGCCAGGCCTGGTAGTTAAAACTACCCGGGTTGGCGAGGCCCCAGGGACGTTTCAGCTTTGCCTGCCAGCGCCAGCGTTGTCCCACTTCCAGCATCCTGGGGCCGTACCAGGACAGTAATAGTTTGCTGCCAGCCGCTAGACAGGCGCTGGTGTTGTCGAGACAAGCGGGCTCCTCGAGCACAAATGCGAAGCGCTGCCGCTGTCCACCACCGCTGAAGCGACGCCACTGGGGCAGCTCGATGATCGCGCCTTGCAAGGCGACAGTCTGGCCTTCCAGCGCCGCTGGTAGTCGCCGGGCCAGCAGGGAATAGCCCCAGGCATTGCCGTAGCAAAAACCCAGTGCCAACCCAAGCAGCAACCAGCTGCTAACCGAGCGTTGCCAACACAGCAAAGACACTGCGCCAGCAATGCTGCAAGCGCAGTAGACAAGCGGGGTCAATGCGGGCATCCAGCCCACGGCGAAGACCCCCACCACAGTACCAATCATCCATGATTGCATGTAAAGTAACCGCCTTGATGCCGGGCATCTAGAAGTCAAGCACAGGAATTAGATGGCCGCCACTCCTACATGAGAAAAGACACACTCAAGCGTTTTATTCCGACACCCAGACGGTTGCGGCAGGTCAAGTCGTTACAAATTCTCGGCGAGTGGATCTACCAACCCAATCTCTGGCACATCAACCGGCACTCCTCGGCAACCGGATTTTTTGTTGGCTTTTTTTGTGCCTTCATTCCCCTCCCTTCACAGATGATCATCGCCGCCTTTATGTCGATCTGGTTGCGTTGCAATCTGCCGCTGGCGGTGATCTTGTGCTGGGTCACCAACCCGCTGACCATACCGCCCATTTTTTTCATGGCTTACAAAGTGGGTGCGGTGGTCATGGGCGTGGCGCCGCAATCGGTGGAGTTCCAACTCAGCTGGGAATGGATAACCCATGGCTTGCTGGCGATCTGGCAGCCTTTCCTGCTGGGCTGCCTGCTATGCGGTGTATTCTTCGGCTGCCTGGGTTACTTCGTGGTGAGTGTGCTGTGGCGTTGGGGCGTGTTGCGGCGCTGGCGCGCACGGGGCCTGCGCCGAAAGCGCACCATAAAGAAAGCTATTCGTGACGTAAAGCTTCGGCAGGAGGAAGTTTCGCGGCACGACGCGCAGGATATATAGCCGCCAGAAAACACATTATCACCGTAACCAGATTGATCGCCAGCACATCGCGCAGGCGCAGGTCGGAAGGCAGGTAGGAAACCGGGTAGATATCTGTGGTGAGAAACTGTACCTCGAACGCTGTTTCTATCAGGGCGACGAGATCTCCCACCCAATAACTCCCGACGATACCGAGCACACTGCCAAGACCGGATCCGATCACGGCGATGAGCAAACCCTGTATCAGGAAAATAGCGTTGATCGCATTGGGCGTGACGCCCTGGACCCGCAGGATTGCGATATCCGACTGCTTGTCTACCACAACCAGTACCAGCGAAGACACCACATTGAATGCTGCGATGGCAATAATCGAGAGCAGCAGTATGCCGACCAAATCCCGCGACAGCTGGATCGCCGCGTAGAGGTTGCCGTGGGTCATGGTCCAATCGCTGGCATAAAAGCCCGCTGGCAGGCTGCTAACCAGTTCCCAGCCCACGCGTCCGGCTGCAAACAAATCAACCAGTACCAACCTGAACCCGTGTACCGCCCCGATTGTCCCCGCCAGTTCCGCCGCCACCGGCAGGTGCACAAAGGCGGCGACCTGGTCCAGTTCGGTGCCGCTGTTGATAAGACCGCTTACCTGCAGGTGTTGGTAGCGGGTGCCGGCGGCGCTGCCAGCTGCCCCGGGCACAATCAAGGTCAGGCGGTCGCCTCGCTGCAGGGCCAGGCGCCGCGCGATCTCAACACCCAACAACAGTCCCTGGGGCTGCGCCCCGAACCGACGCAACTCCTCTTCAGTCAGCACCCGCTGCAGTGTACCGAGGCGCTCTTCGTCTACCAGCGAGATGCCATTGACCAGGGTGGTATCAACATTTCCGGCATGCACCAGCATCGCCTGTAGCTGCAGGAATGGTGCCGCACCGAGTACGTCCGGATGTTGTTCCAGCTGCGCGATCTGCTGCTCCCAGTCCTGCACCGGCACATAGGACTTGATCGTCAACTGCGGAACCACGCCGAGTATGTGCTCGCGCATTTCCCGGTCAAAACCATTCATTACTGAGAGCACGATAATCAGCAAGGTGATGGCGAGTACGATGCCCAGAATCGACAGCAGCGAGAGGAAACTGCTCAGGTAGGCACCCCGGCGGCTAAAGGTATAACGCGAAGCCAGTGCCAGTATCTGTCCCGGAGCCATCAGTCAGCACCTTGTCGGAGCAGGCAGGCGTCGGCCAATTCCCAGATCTGGTCCATATGAGCGGCGATCTCTGCGGCGTGGGTAACTACCACGAAGCTGGCGGTGGTATCCCGCATCAGCTCATCCATCAAATCCAGGACCTGGCGGGACGCGCCGGGGTCGAGATTGCCGGTTGGCTCATCCATGAGTACACAGGCCGGCTGCATCACCAGCGCCCGGGCAATGGCGACCCGCTGGCGCTCACCCCCGGATAGCTGCGCAGGACGGTGCAGCAGGCGTTGTTCCAGACCGACTTTCGCCAGCAATTTTGCGGCGCTGGCCAGGGCAGTTCGCCGCTTCTCACCGGCGATCAACAGCGGCATCGCAACGTTCTCCTGGGCGCTGAATTCCGGGAGCAAATGATGAAACTGATAGACAAAGCCCAGTGATTGATTGCGGAAGCGGCAGCGCTCCGCTTCGCTCATCTGGTTGATATCGCGACCCAGCATGAGCACGTGTCCTGTGGTAGGTACGTCGAGCCCTCCGAACAGATTCAGCAAGGTGGATTTTCCGGAACCCGAGGCGCCGACGATGGCCACCTTGGCCGCCGCTGGCAGCACAAAATTTACCGCCCTCAGCACCGGTACCGACAGCCCGCCGTCGGTGTAGGTGCGACCCAGGTCACGACATTCCAGCACCGGCGTCTCACTCATAGCGCAACACCTCAGCCGGAGCGATCCGGGTAGCCCGCCAGGCCGGCAGCAGGGTCGCCAACAGGCTCAGTCCCAGCGCCGACAGGGAAATGACGGTCACATCGGACCACTGCAATTCTGACGGCAGGATGCTGATGAAGTACACATCGGGATTAAACAGTTTCACACCCAGCAACTGTTCCAGGAACAGGGTAATCTCACTGATGTTGAGTGCCAGCAGCACACCGGCGCAAACCCCCAGGCTGATACCGATAATGGCCAGTACCAGACCCTGGGCGACAAAAATCGCCATGACCCGGCTGGCGCGAATTCCCATGGTGCGCAGTACCGCAATATCGCCCCGCTTGTCGGTAATCGCCATGGTCAGGGTGGAAATGATATTAAAGGCTGCCACTGCCACCACGCTGAGCAACAGCACCCCTATCATGTTCTTTTCCATGCGAACTGCACTGAACAGGCTGCGCTGGGTTTGCTGCCAGTCGCGCACCCGGTAGCCAGCCCCCAACTGCTCTGCAATAGCGGCGGCGGTACTGGCAGATTGGTACAGATCCGAAAAGTGCAGACGCAGCCCGTGTACCCGATCTGCCAGGGAAAGCAGTTTCTGGCCGCTGTTTAGGGCCAGGTAGGCGTGACTGCCATCCAGCTGGGCTCCCACTTCGAAGATGCCGACCACGGTAAAGCGCTTGCTGCGGGGAAAGGTGCCCAGCGGGGTCAGGATCAGTCTCGGAACTGTAATCTCCAGGTTGTCGCCGACACTGACCCCCAGCGACCTGGCCAGCAGTGAGCCCAGGACGATTCCATAGGGTTGTCGCTCCAGATCCGCAAAGCTGCCGCGGGTGATATGTTCAACCACGCTGGATACGCTGGCCTCCCGCGCCACGTCCACCGCAATTATGTGCGCCCCACGCACCTGCCTGCGGCTGGCCAACAAGGCCTTGCTCTCGACAAAGGGGGCAATCCCCTCCAATTCCGGATGGCCACTGAGCTGCTCCACCAGGGCCCGCCAGTCCTGCAGATTGCCCGTTTCAGCCCGCACTTCAGCGTGAGCGACCAGAGACAGAATGCGGTTGCGCAACTCGCCGGCAAAGCCATTCATCACCGAGAGTACTGTGATCAGACTGGCGACACCGATGGCCATCCCCAACAGGGAGACCATGGATACCACGCCGATAAAGCGATTGCGCTGGCGAGAGAAACTGTAACGAAGACCGATAAACAGAGGTAGCTGGTCAGTGCTGAAAGGCAAGCTCGCCCCGCTTCAGGTTTTATTGTCGGTAGGGGAATACAGTTTGACGCCGGAACCCGTGCCGCTGCGGGTTTCCTCTTCGCAGACCCGGGGATCACCACCGCAAATGTCACAGTCCGTATCCAGGCCCAGGGCACCCATGCCACCGCAGGAGCCCACAATCGGTTTGTTACTGAAAATTACTCCAACGGCCATGCCTGCCACTACCAGCAGGAAAAACAGGAATGTAAAAATAAATGTCGCCACGGCGCTAATCTTACTGCAAATAGGTTTCGATTGCTGGCGTTTTATCCACCCGCAACCCCCCTGGCTCGCGACTGATCAGGTATACCGCCAGGCTCTCCCTGAGCGCGGTTTTCAAGGCCTGTTCCGGCCCCAACACTATCAGCGCAGTGGCCCAGGCATCCGCCAGCGTCGTGCTCCTGTGCACCACCGTCACCGACACCAGTTGGTGCCGTACCGGACGACCCTTGCGGGGATCGATGGAATGGGAGTAACGCACCCCGTCCACCTCAAAAAAATTGCGGTAATCTCCCGAGGTCGCCACCGCCTGGTCGGTGATCTCCAGTACCGCGACCGCCTCGCGCGCCACGGGTTCCGGTTTTTCTATCGCGATTCGCCAGGGAGTACCGCGCGGGCTGTGGCCTCGAACCCTGATCTCGCCGCCGATTTCCACCATGTAGTTGACGTGACCCTGTTGTTCCAGCCACTGGCCCAGCTTGTCCACCCCGTACCCCTTGGCGATGGAGGAAAAATCCAGCGCCAGGGGCCGCTGTTTGCGCAGGCGCTGCCCGGGCACATCCATGTCGACGTAGGCCTCACCCACCCGCTGCATGGCAGCGTCAATTTGCGCCTGCCCCGGAATCGAAGCACCGGCGCCGGGACCGAAACCCCAGAGCTCTACCAGGGGAGCGACACTGACATCGTAGGCGCCATCACTTGCCAGCGTCACTTGCCGGGCCAGGGAAAACACCTCGAGAAAACCGGCGCTAACGGGCCACCACTTACCCGGGGGGGCGCGATTGAAACGGGATATTTCGGAGTCGTCGCGCCAGCTCGACATGGAGTCTTCGATGGTGTCGAGAACCGCGTCGATTCCAGCCTGCATTTGCGCCGGGTCGATCGTCTCCGAGCCAGCCACCAGGGTGACGTGATAACGCGTCCCCATGGTAGGGCCCTGCAGCGTGACCGGTCCAGGCGCCTGTCCGCAGGCTGCCAGAAGCACCAGCAAAAAGGCCAGCAACAAGTGCTGGCCCCGGGCTGGTAAGGCCGACAAGTTAGCCGCCGAAATCATCCAGCAGGATGTGTTCAGGTTCCACCCCAAGGTCGGTGAGCATGGCAATGACTGCGGCGTTCATCATGGGCGGACCGCACATATAATACTCGCAGTCCTCCGGCGCCGGGTGGTCTTTGAGATACTCCTCGTACAACACATTGTGGATGAAGCCGGTCAAGCCATCCCAGTTGTCTTCGGGCTGCGGGTCCGAAAGAGCCACATGCCATTCGAAGTTGCGGTTCTCGGCTGCCAGCTGGTCGTATTCATCGTGGTAGAACATCTCGCGCAGGGAGCGGGCCCCGTACCAGAAGGATATCTTGCGGTCCGTGCGCAAGCGCCGCAGCTGGTCGAAGATGTGGGAGCGCATCGGTGCCATACCCGCGCCGCCACCGATAAATACCATTTCTGCCTGGGTATCCTTGGCGAAGAAATCGCCGAAGGGGCCGTACACATTGACCTTGTCACCAGGCTTCAGGTGAAACACCCAGGAGGACATGACCCCACAGGGGATACCCTCGCTACCGGGCGGCGGTGTGGCGATACGTATGTCGAATTTGACGATACCCTTCTCTTCCGGGTAATTGGCCATGGAGTAGGCGCGAATCACCGTTTCCGTGACGGTGGATTCCAGGTCGAAGAACTTGAAACGTTCCCAGTCACCGCGATACTCCTCACCAATGTCGAAGTCGCGGTATTTCACGGTGTGCGGCGGGCACTCCAGCTGGACATAACCGCCCGCCTGAAAATCCACGCTCTCACCCTCTGGCAGGCGCAGAGTCAGTTCCTTGATAAAGGTCGCGACATTGTCGTTGGCCTCGACCGTGCACTCCCATTGCTTGACACCGAACACCTCTTCGGGTACCTGGATCTGCATGTCCTGCTTGACGGGCACCTGACAGGACAGGCGCCAGCCCTCTTTGGCGTCCCGGCGGGTGAAGTGGGATTCCTCGGTGGCCAGCATGGAACCGCCCCCCGCCTTTATCACACATTTGCACTGGGCGCAGGTTCCACCACCACCACAGGCAGAGGCGAGAAACAGTTCATTGGCCGCCAGGGTCTGCAGCAATTTGCCACCGGCGGGTACCGAGATCTGCTTCAGTCCATTGACATCGATGGTGACATTACCGGAGGCTACCAGCCGCGAGCGAGCGAACAGGATCACTGCCACCAGGCCCAGCACGATGGCGGTAAACATCCCCACACCCAGTACGATCGTATCCATAGATCCGAATCCGCCTACAGATCAATGCCGCCGAAGGACATGAAACCCAACGACATCAAACCAACGATAATAAAAGTGATACCCAGCCCCTGCAGTCCGGCGGGGATGTCTGAATATTTGAGTTTTTCGCGTATTCCCGCCAGCGCAGCGATCGCCAGGGCCCAACCGATGCCGGCGCCGGCGCCATACACCGCGCTTTCCGCGAAGTTGTAATCACGCTCCACCATGAACAGGGAGGCGCCCATGATCGCGCAGTTCACTGTAATCAGTGGTAGAAAAACACCCAGCGTGTTGTACAGGGCGGGCACAAATTTATCCAGGAACATCTCCAGAATCTGCACCAGGGCGGCGATGACCCCGATGTAGCTCAGCAGGCCGAGGAAACTGAGATCCATATCCGGCAGTCCGGCCCAGGCCAGCGCGCCATCGGCCAGCAGGTAGTTGTAGATCAGGTTGTTGACTGGCACCGTTATCGTCAGCACCACCACCACCGCGACTCCGAGACCAATCGCGGTCTGGATTTTTTTGGATACCGCCAGAAATGTACACATGCCCAGAAAGAAACTCAGGGCCATATTCTCGATGAATATTGAGCGCACAAACAGACTCAGGTAATGTTCCATTTACGAGCCCTCCCTGACCACTGTGTGGGCAGTGATCCTGAAATCCGGCTCTTCCACCTGCTCGCGCTTCCAGCTGCGCAGGCCCCAGATGAACAGGCCGATCAGGAAGAAAGCGCTGGGCGGTAACAGCAGCAGGCCGTTCGGGTTGTACCAGCCCCCATCCGTTATCAGCGGCAAAATTTCGACGCCGAACAGTTTGCCGGCACCGAGCAGCTCGCGCACAAAGGCAACCGCCAGTAGCACCACGCTGTAGCCCAGCCCATTGCCTATGCCGTCGACAAAACTGGCGATGGGTGCATTCTTCATGGCAAAGGCTTCGGCCCGGCCCATGACAATACAATTGGTGATGATGAGACCGACAAACACCGAGAGTTGTTTGCTGATGCCGTAGGCCACCGCTTGCAGAAGCTCATCCACCACTATGACCAGCGATGCGATAATGATCATCTGCACGATGATGCGAATATTGCTGGGTATGTGATGGCGAATCAGTGAAATCGACAGGTTTGAAAATGCGGTGACCATGGTCAAGGCGATACACATCACCATTGTCACCTGCAGAGATGAGGTGACCGCCAACGCGGAACAGACACCCAGTATCTGCAGCGCAATCGGATTCTCCTTGAATACCGGAGTGAGCAGGATTTCCTTCATTGTCAACATGCTACGCTTTCCCCGCTCTCAGATTTGCAATGAAGGGACCAAAGCCCCCCTCTCCCAACCAGAACTGAACCAGATTGCTCACCCCCCGGCTGGTCAGGGTGGCACCGGCGAGGCCGTCGACCTGGTAGTCGGCGTCGGGGCTATCCGGGTCAACCACACCTTTCATGAGCTTCAGTGCCACCTGTCCGTCCAGGTAAACCTGCTTGCCTGGCCACAGGGCTTTCCAGCGCGGGTTGTCCACCTCGCCACCCAACCCCGGTGTTTCCTTGTGCTCGTAAAAACCCAGGCCAGCCACCGTATTGCCGTCTGACTCCAGGGCGATAAATCCATACAGGGTGGACCACAGGGCATAGCCGTGAATGGGCAGGATGATTTTGTCCAACTGTCCCTGTTCCTCCACGATATACACCAACGCCAGATGTTCGCGGCGTCTGATTTTTGCAATATCCTCGGCGCTGCTGAGGGCGTCGGATACCGCAGGATCCTTGGCGGCCTTGCGTTGGTTATAGTTGTCAGCAGCGACCGCATCGGTAAATTTCCCGGTGCGCAGATCCACGACTTTGGTGTCGATCCGAGCGAACAGTTCGGCAATCGGTACGCCCTCTTCAAGCATGCCGGCAGCAGCCAGAATATTGCGATTGCGGTCATCCAGCTTGTTGGCCACCTGGGCGTCCTTGAGTGCCACAGCGGCACCCGAGACAATGACCGAACAGACGACGCACAAGGCTACCGCCACCAGCAGGGTTTTCTTAATGGTATCGTTGTTAGCCACGGGCGAGCCTCCGTTTGATATTTGCCTGAACCACGAAATGGTCTATCAGCGGCGCAAACAGGTTGGCGAACAGAATCGCCAGCATCATGCCTTCCGGAAACGCTGGATTGACCACCCGGATCAACACCACCATCACACCGATCAGGGCGCCGAACCACCACTTGCCGGCGTTAGTCATAGCCGCTGAGACCGGGTCGGTGGCCATAAAAATCATGCCGAAGGCATACCCGCCAACCACCATATGCCAGTACCAGGGCACGGCGAACATGGGATTGTCTGAGCCAATGTTATTGAACAGGCCTGCCAGCGCCACCATACCCAGCATCACCCCGGCGATAATACGCCAGGAGGCAATGCGGGTGTACAACAGTAGCAGGCCGCCGGCGAAGATGGCCGCAGTGGAGGTTTCACCAATCGAACCCTGTATGCTGCCGAGGAAGGCTTCGCCCCATTGCATGCCCTGTCGCAGCACTTCCATGCCCTGGGAGGACATAATGGAAAGTGCGGTGGCACCGGAATAGCCGTCCACGGCAGTCCAAACGGCGTCACCGGACATCTGCGCGGGATAGGCGAAAAACAGGAAGGCGCGTCCAGTCAGAGCCGGGTTGAGGAAGTTCTTGCCGGTGCCGCCGAAAACCTCCTTGCCAATGACCACGCCGAAGCTGATACCCAGGGCCACCTGCCACAGGGGGATATCCGGCGGACAGGTCAGGGCAAACAGGATTGAGGTTACAAAAAAACCTTCGTTCACCTCGTGACCCCGCTTGATCGCGAACAAAATCTCCCAGATGAGGCCCACCAGAAAGGTCACTGCATAGATGGGAATGAAGTACACCGCGCCGAACCAGAAACAATCCCAGAGGTTCCCCGGATCATTGCCCGCGAGCAGTGATATGATGGGAGCGTGCCAGTCCGTTATCGAGCCGATACCGGTCTCCAGCACCAGATTGGCCTGGTAGCCGAGGTTGTACATGCCGTAAAACATGGCGGGAAAAGCCGCCAGCCATACGGTGATCATAATTCGCTTGAGGTCTACTCCGTCGCGCACATGGGCGGTACTGCGGGTGACCGAATCCGGCGCATACAGAAAAGTATCAAACAGCTCATAGAGCACATAAAAGTTCTGGAACCGGCCGCCCTCCTGGAAATGGCGCTCGATATTGTCCAGGAATTTTCTCAGCCCCACGCTCAACCCTCCTTCTCGATAAGAGTGAGGTTGTCACGCAGAATTGGCCCGTACTCATACTTGCCAGGACACACGTAACTGCACAGTGCCAAATCTTCTTCCTCCAGTTCCAGGCAGCCCAGCTGCTGGGCCACTTCGGTGTCACCCACGATCAATGCCCGCAGCAATTGGGTGGGCAGGATATCCATGGGGACTACATTCTCATAGGTACCCATGGGTACCATGGCGCGTTCGCTGCCGTTGGTGTTGGTCGACATCGGAAACAATTTGCGCGGCAACAGGCCTGACAGGTAAATCCCCAGGCTGGAGTGTTTGTTGACGCCAGGTGAAAACCAGCCCAGGAACTCGCGATAGCGACCCTCGCGCAGCACCGACACCTGATGGTGGTAGCGGCCCAAATAGGCGGTACCTGCCTGGACTCTGCGTCCGCCCAGCACCGAGCCGGAAATAATTCTGTTTTCACCTTCCAGCAACTCACCCGCACACAGTTCTTGCAGATCGACACCCAGTTGGGTGCGTAGCAGGCGCGGTTGGCTGACCTGCGGACCACACAGGGCTACAACGCGCTGGTTGTACAAACACCCATCCAGGAACAAGCGCCCCACGGCAATGACGTCCTGGTAGCCGATTGTCCACACGGTTTTGTCAGCACTCACGGGTGCCAAATGGTGAATATGGGTGCCCGCCAGACCGGCGGGATGGGGACCGGCGAATTGTTCCTGCTGTACCGTGCTGGCACTGCCAGCGGGGAGGTCTGAACCCGCCGCTGTACACACATACACCGGGCCATCGGTGAGCGTGGCCAACAGATCCTGGCCCAGCCCATAGGCCTCGCTTTGCTCCGCTATGACGACCGCGGGATCGGCCGCCAGCGGGTGGGTGTCCATGGCAGTCACGAATACTGCGGCCGGGCTGGCATCAACTTGTGGCACCTTGCTGAACGGTCGGGTACGCAGCGCTGACCACATTCCGCTGTCCAGGAGTTGCTGGCGCACCGCGGCGCTGGACAAGGCACGCGCCTGATCCGCACTGTGGCTACCAAAGTTCTGGGCCTCGGAACCCTCGATATCAATCACCACGGATTGCAGCACCCGGCGCGCGCCGCGATTGATAGCGGCCACGGTGCCAGAGCTGGGTGCGGTGAACTGTACGCCGGGATTTTTCTTGTCGGAGAACAGGAGTTGGCCCTGCTTGACCCGATCGCCTACCTGAACCGCCATGGTCGGCCTCATACCGACATAATCATAACCGATCAGGGCGACGGAGCGGGCCGGGGAGGCCTCGTGTATAACCTGCTCGGGCAGCCCGGATATGGGGATATCCATACCCCGCTTTAGCTTAATCATTAAAGATGCCTGTGCGCAAAGTTGTGCAAATAATCTGGGCCCGCAGCAGAGCTTGCCAAGCCGCGCGCATTATACGGAATCCACCGCGGTAACACCACAGGATGTGCCCTCATAACTTTGATTTTGCAGAGATTTTTCAGGCCTGATGGCTTTGACCCTGCAGACCTTAGGGCTAGTCTTCGCGGGGGTACACAGAGTAGTGTATGCCGGCCATCTGTTCCAGAATCCGGAACACCTGACAGCTGTAGCCAAACTCATTGTCGTACCACAGGTAAATGACAACCTGCTTGCCGTGGACGATAGTCGCTTCCGAATCGTAGATACACGCGTGCCGGGAGCCGACAAAATCGGAGGAAACCACTTCCGGGGAATTGGAGTAATCGATCTGCTTACGCAGTGGCGAGTGCAGCGCAATCTTGCGCATGTACTCGTTGATTTCCTCGACGCTGGTAGCACGGGCGAGGTCGAGGTTGAGGATGGCCATGGAAACATTGGCCGTGGGTACCCGGATGGCACTGCCGGTGAGCTTGCCACTGAGTTGGGGCAGCACCTTGCCAACCGCGATCGCAGCGCCGGTCTCAGTCAGTACCATGTTCAGCGGTGCACTGCGGCCGCGCCGATTGGCCTTGTGGTAATTGTCGATCAGGTTCTGGTCATTGGTATAGGCGTGCACAGTCTCGACGTGGCCGGTAATGATGCCAAACTCGTCGTCAATCGCCTTTAGCGGTGGAGCGATTGCATTGGTGGTACACGAAGCCGCTGAGATCACGCAGTCATCAGCGCTAATCTCATGATTGTTGATTCCGTGCACGATATTTTTCATGTCGCCTTTGCCGGGTGCCGTCAAAATAACCTTGGCAGCGCCATGGCTTTGCAAGTGCCGTGACAGACCCGCCACATCCCGCCACATCCCGGTGTTGTCGACGATAATGGCATCGTCGATACCGTACTCGGTATAGTCAATTTCGTCAGGTGCATTGGCGTAGATCGCCCTGATTTCATTGCCGTTGGCAACGAAAGACTCGTGCTCTTCGTCGACCCTGATGGTTCCGTGGAAGGGCCCGTGCACGGAATCCCGGCGCAACAGGCTGGCGCGCTTGAACAGATCGTTGGGCGCCTTGCCCTTGCGCACCACGAAGGCGCGCAGCCGCAACGTGTCGCCGCCGTCCGCTTTTTCTACCAGCAATCGGGCCATCAGGCGACCAATGCGTCCAAAGCCGTACAGCACCACATCACGCGGCTTGTCGATGGGCTTGGCATTGCTGCCAATAAGATCCTCAACCTGCTGTACCACATACTTTTTGACGCTCAGTCCCTGGGCGCGACCCTCTTCCTCGTAGCCAACAGCAATACGACCGACGTCAATATGTGCAGTTCCCAGGTCCAGGCTGGCCAGGGCTTCGATGACCGGGTAGGTTTCAAATTCGGACAGTTCGTTCTGCTCTATCTGGCGCACATAGCGGTGGTCCTGCATGATCTCAAGCACTGAACCATTGACCAGTGACTTGCCGTAGATGTAGGTTTTGACGCTGTTTTCGCGCGACAATTTGCCCACCAGCGGGATCATAGCCTCCGCCAGGGTCTCCCGTTCCTTCCAGTCCTTGAAATAGTCTTCTGGGCGTTCTCGCTGTTGTTCCGTCACGATATCTACCTGTTATCCGGGCGCTTGAAAAGAGCGCTTATTATGTTCATATGGTGAGCGTGGCGCAAGCTGGCTACAATAGCGCCCCCGGGATTTCAGTCACCAGGCCAGCGATGTTCGAACAAGTTCTGCAAGAGATCAAAAACCGCAGCCACTCAGGCCGCCGGACCGCCGTCGGGCCGCTGCATGGCAGCGCCGCCAGTCGCCTGCTGATCGAAATGGCAGCCGCAGACGGCGTGCATCTGGTCATCACCGCCGACAGCCAGGCCGCCGGCCGGTTGTTGCGTGAACTGGCTTTTTACGGGCGCGAGCAAGATATCGAGTTGCTGGGTTTCCCCGACTGGGAAACCCTTCCCTACGACAATTTTTCACCCCACCAGGATATTACTTCCGAGCGCCTGCATACCCTGTATCGCTTGCCGCGATTACAGCGCGGCATACTGGTGGTGCCGGTATCGACCCTGATGCATCGCCTGGCGCCGGTGGAGTACGTTGCCGGCAGCAGTTTGATGCTGGACATTGGCCAGCGACTGGATATGCAGGAATTTCGCCGCTTGCTGGAGAGCAACGGTTACCGCAGTGTTGATACTGTTTTTGAGCACGGCGAGTTCGCCCTGCGCGGCTCCCTGTTTGACATTTTCCCCATGGGTAGCTCCCTGCCCTACCGTATCGACCTGCTCGATGATGAGGTGGAAACCCTGCGCACCTTTAATCCAGAGAGCCAGCGCACCATTGAGCGGGTCGAGTCGATCAGGCTGCTGCCCGCCCGCGAGTTCCCTCTCGATCGGGCCGCCCTGCTGCGTTTCCAGTCCAACTGGCATGAAGCTTTTGAGGTGGATCACGACGCCTGCCCCATGTACACCGAGGTGAATGCGGGTCGATTGCCCGGGGGCAGCGAATATTACCTGCCCCTGTTTTTCGATCATTGCAGCACCCTGTTTGACTATCTCCCAGCGACTTGTACGGTAGTCGCTATCGGCAAACACCACCGTGCAGCCCAACAATTCTGGAAGGAAATCCAGAACCGCTTCGAGGAATACGGAATAGACCCGCGCCGTCCCCTGCTGCCACCTGGCCGCTGCTTCACCCCGGTGGAAGAGCTGTACCAGCAACTCGGCACCAGGCCGTTGTTGGAGCTGCGACTGGATCCCGACGCCCCCACCCATTACCGACTCGACATCAAGCCGCCGCCGGACCTGACACCCGCGGATTCCAACCAATCGCCCGCGGACTGCCTGGCCCGGTTCCTGGCCGGGCACTCGGCGCCGGTTCTGCTGTGCGCCGAATCCGCCGGGCGCAGGGAAATCCTGCTGGAGCTACTGCAAACCGCAGCACTCGCGCCGGTGCCCTGTGACGGCTGGGACGATTTTTTGCGCGCCGGACATCGCTTTGGTATCACCACGGCCCCCATGGACAGGGGCCTGTATGCGGGTGCGGAACAGGCCACCCTGGTATGTGAGTCGCAATTATTCGGCAACCGGGTCGCCCAGCGGCGGCGTCGCAATAGCGCCGAGGCCGGTGCCGCAGCTGCGGCCAACGCCTATAAGAACATCAATGAACTGCGCCCGGGGGTTCCGGTTGTGCACCTGAATCACGGGGTCGGGCGCTACCTGGGTCTGCAAGCCCTGGACGTTGACGAACAGCTGACCGAGTTCATCGCCGTGCAATACGCGGAGGAGGCCAAACTGTATGTGCCAGTGGCCTCCCTGCACTTGATCAGTCGCTACACCGGCAGTGATCCCGAGCTGGCGCCCTTGCACAAGCTCGGCAGTGAACAGTGGCAAAAGGCCAGGCGCAAAGCTGCGGAAAAAGTCAACGATGTTGCCGCCGAGCTACTCGAGGTTTACGCGCGGCGCGAGGCCCGCAAGGGCTTCCGCTTCGAGCTCGAGATCGAGGCTTACGAAAAATTCAGTGCCGGGTTCCCGTTCGAGGAAACCCCGGACCAGACCGACGCCATCAAATCGGTACTCGCCGACATGTGCGAGGAGAAAGTCATGGACCGGCTGATTTGTGGCGACGTTGGCTTTGGCAAGACCGAGGTCGCCATGCGGGCGGCCTTTGTGGCGGTGCAAAACGCTCGCCAGGTGGCGGTACTGGTACCCACTACACTGCTGGCCCAGCAGCACTTCACCTCCTTCAGCGACCGCTTCGCGGACTGGCCGGTACAGGTGGAAGTGATCTCCCGCTTTCGCTCCGCCGCCGAGCAGGCAGATATCGCCAGGCGGGTGAAGGAGGGCAAGGTAGATATCCTGATCGGCACCCACAAACTGCTGCAAGGCGACATCAAGTACGACGACCTGGGGCTGCTGATCATCGATGAAGAACACCGCTTCGGGGTGAAGCAAAAAGACAAGATCAAGTCACTGCGAGCGGAGGTGGATATACTCACCCTCACTGCCACACCGATCCCCCGCACGCTGAATATGGCGCTGGGCGGGCTGCGCGACCTGTCCATCATCGCCACGCCGCCGGCACGGCGCTTGTCCATCAAGACCTTCGTCAGAGAGCACAATATTGGCCTGATAAAGGAAGCGTTGCTGCGCGAGACCCTGCGTGGTGGCCAGGTCTACTACCTGCACAATGAAGTCAAGAATATTGAGGAGGTGGCGCGCAAGCTGCAAGAGTTGGTGCCGGAGTTGCGAATCGGTATTGCCCACGGCCAGATGCGGGAGCGACAACTGGAGCAGGTGATGTCATCTTTTTATCACCAGCAGTACCATATCCTGCTGTGCACAACGATCATCGAAAGCGGCATTGACGTGCCCAGCGCCAATACCATTATTATCGACCGGGCCGATCGCTTTGGTCTGGCCCAGTTGCACCAGTTGCGCGGCCGTGTCGGTCGCTCCCATCACCAGGCCTACGCCTATTTGCTCTGTCCGCCTCGATCCGCCATCAGCCGGGATGCGGAAAAACGGCTGGAGGCCATCGAAGCGGCCGCGGACCTGGGCGCGGGCTACCTGCTGGCCACCCACGATCTGGAAATTCGCGGTGCAGGGGAACTACTGGGCGAAGACCAGAGCGGGCAGATACACAGCGTTGGCTATACGCTGTATATGGACATGTTGGAGCGCGCCGTCGAGTCACTGAAAAACGGTGAAATTCCCGACCCGGAACTGAGCGATGCCCGTGAGACCGAGGTGAACCTGCGTATTCCTGCCCTGATTCCCGATGACTACCTGCCCGACATCAATACCCGGCTGGTACTGTACAAGCGCATTTCAATGGCTGCCGGGGAATCGGACTTGCGGGACCTACAGGTGGAGATGATCGACCGCTTTGGCCTGTTGCCGGAAGCCACTCGCAACCTGTTCAAAATTACCCGGACAAAACTCCTGGCTGCCAGTCTGGGAATTCACAAAATAGAGGCGGGCGAAAAAGGCGGTAGCGTTGATTTTGCCCACAGCACCTCGGTGGATCCTCTCGCCCTGGTCAAGCTGGTCCAGACCCAGCCGCAGACGTTCCGCCTGGTCAATGGCACCCGGTTACGATTTGATCACGACAGCACCGACTTCGAGGAGCGTTACCAGTTTGTGAACGACTTATTGCAACAGATTGGCAAGGATGCGCGCGAGGTTGCCGCATGAAGAGTCTGTGCGCACTGCTGCTGGCGGTACTGGTAACGCCGTCGCTGGCACAAGGGGTCGCCGAGGACGAGCGTGAACCGTCCTGGTACCAGGTTGAAATCATCATTTTCCGTTATCTGGAAACCGCCGCAGAAACCGAGAACTGGCCCGCCCTCCCCGAGCTGTCCTATCCCCCGCACCTGCGACACCTGCGTGCCGGAATGACTGACAGCGATCTACAGCAGGAGTTTCTCCTGCAGCGCATAGAGGATACCGTGCCGACACCGGCCTTCGACCTGGCCTGGGACAAATCTGTTGCCGAGCTGCGGCGAGTGTATCAGGGCTCGCTGGACGCGCCTGGCGTGGCGTTAACACTGCCAACCCCGGAGAGTGTTGCTGATCCCGCACCGGTCATCGATCCAACGAGTCTCACCGTACCCAGAGCGTTCGTACTGATGCCGGCGGATGCCGCTGAATTTGCCACCGAGGCGCTGCGCATTCGTCGCAGCCGCGATATGCGGCTGATGTTCCACCAGAGCTGGTTGCAACCCATGCGCTCGCGCGAACACAGCCTGCCGATTGTCATCGACGGCGTTATCGCCGAGGGCAATTACCCGGCCTTGCAAGGCAGCGTGATGCTATATGTATCCCGCTACCTGCACATTGAAACCAACCTCTGGCTTAATACCCGCAGTGAAGAAGCTGCGGCAACACCGGCAGGGTTCATCCCGGAGGGGGAAAGCGCTGAACCCGCCTGGACCATGCCCGCGCCGCCGCTGCCGCCGCAGGCGTACCGCTGGACGCCCTGGTCGTTTCGGGTGGAGCTGGAAGCCGGTTTCAGCGACGCTATCGTGCTGCCACCCGAGAACCTCGAATCACTCGAGTTGGTTCCAGTGGTTGAGCTGGATCCCGCGGATAGTCTGCAACCCATCGTCATCAGCGCCCGGCGAATTGGCGTGCTGGATATTGAGCAGTTTCTCGAGCAGCCCTGGTATCCCTTCGAGCACGCGGTTCGGGTACAGTACAAACGGCGCATGCGCGGCGGCGAGTTACACTACCTGGATCATCCCCTGCTGGGACTTATCCTGCGGGTCTCGCCCTATCAATTTGAACCCTTCTACCAGCCGCAGGTCCGCCTGGCGCAGGAACTCACGGGGGAAGTTGCAGGAACCTCGCCAGGATCTCGCCGATAGTCGCGATTTTCTGTTCCAGGATCACCGCCATCCCCTGCTGCGTGATGGGCTCGTCGCTCAAACCCGCCGCCGTGTTGACCACCAGACAAATGGCGGCGTAGGCCAGGCCCAGCTCCACCGCCAATGCCGCTTCCGGCATCCCGGTCATACCCACCAGGTCACAACCATCCCGTAGCAGACGCTGTACTTCGGCAGCGGTTTCCAACCGCGGACCCTGGGTGGCACCATAGGTAGCGCCGTCGGCGCAGGGGATGTTGCAGCTGGCGGCGGCCTGCAGCAGTTTTGCACGCAGGCCGGCAGTGTAAGGTCGGGTGAAATCTATGTGGTCAAGCGCCGCGCCGCTGCCATCGTAAAGGGACTGCTCACGACCCCAGGTGTAGTCGATGATCTGGTCGGGTACCACCAAAGCACCAGGGCCGAGTGCGGCATGTATCCCACCGACCGCATTGACTGCAACCACCCGCTCAACCCCCAATTCCCGCAACGCCCAGAGGTTGGCCCGATAATTGATTTTGTGCGGGGGCAGATGGTGCCGCGTCCCGTGCCGGGGTAGGAAAAATACGCTGTTGCCGGCTAAACGCCCCTCCTGTACCGGCGCCGAGGGCTCGCCAAAAGGTGTCTCCGGGGAGTGCGCACGAATCAGCTCAAGACCCGCCAGCTGATTCAAGCCGGTGCCACCGATGACGGCAGTGCTGCTCAAGTCACAATCTCGCTTTTTTCAAAGTGCTTATACATTTTTGTCATTTATACGCCAGGCTGTAATACCTGAGCAAGCTAAAAAACCGGTGTCGCCGCGAGCTGCTGCAACTGCAATAATATTAAGCCCTTGATATCTCTGCTAAAGTTCATCCACATAGAACAATTTCATATTTAACAGCTTGGTCTTATATCCGTTGCGCATATTGGACAGCTCCCGCCAAGGTGATATGTTTAATGCTAACAGCGTTGTTAGGTGAAGGAGTCACAGCTATGAAATTACTTGGGCCCAGGGTGGGTCAGTGGTATCAGGATTTACAGACCAAGACAGCGTTTGAGGTGGTTGCGTGGGATCCCAAGACTCTGTTGGTGGAAACCCAGTTCATTGACGGTGAGGTCAGCGAGTACGACCTGGATTCTTGGAAGGAACTGCAGCCGATATCCATCGAGGCGCCGGAGGACTGGCGCAATCCCTATGAGTTGGACGGCGAGGAAAGCCACGATCCCGACCTGCCCTTCCACCCCGAAGACTGGTCAGGCCCGCTCAGCGATATTGAGCCGGAGTTTATGATCGGCGTGGAAGAATACTAACGCGCCAACCGATACCGGCCCTCTCCACCAGCGACCCGTAGCCCGCACAGGCACTCCCCGGCCCGGTCCCGGCGCGCATGCGCTTGCAAAGACGGCAGAAATTCAGCTTGTACAACTATCCAGCCTGTATATAATCACAGCTACTGTATAAATAATCAGCTGCGTGACGGAGCGCCGTGATCATGGAAAGACTGACCCAGCGACAACAGCAGGTACTGGAGCTGATTCGCACGCATATCGATGAAACCGGCTATCCCCCCACCCGCGCGGACATCGCCCGGCAATTAGGTTTCAAATCCGCCAATGCCGCCGAGGAACACCTCAAGGCACTGGCGCGCAAGGGCGCTATCGAAATTGTTCCGGGTGCTTCCCGTGGCATCCGGCTACCGCAAAGTCCGGGTATCCCGATTGTCGGGCGCGTTGCCGCCGGTAGCCCGATCCTGGCCGAGGAGCATATTGAAGAATACTGTGACCTGCCCGCTTCCTTCTTCAAGCCGGCGGCAGATTTTTTCCTGCAGGTGCACGGCGACAGCATGATCGGTGTGGGGATATTTGACTCAGATCTGCTGGCGGTTCACAGCACCAGCAACGCCAACAATGGCGATATTGTGGTAGCCCGAATTGATGATGAGGTCACGGTAAAACGATTGCAGAAGGGGCGCAGCAAGCACCAGTTGATGTTGCTACCTGAGAATCCTGACTTTCAACCCATAGCAGTGGATTTGCGGCATCAGGACTTTGCCATCGAAGGCCTGAGTGTGGGAGTGCTGCGGCGGGGTTGTTAAAAGCTGCGGCGAGGTTGTTAAAAGCTGCGACAGGGTTGTTAAAAGCTGCGGCGTGGGTGTTAGAGCGCGCGCACTAGTGCAGTATCCGCGACTGCCCGTCCTCGTACTGCTCCAGTTCCAACTCACCCTGCTCCGCCATGGACGCGGCGGCTTGCATGCCAGCCTGAATCATGACCCGCGCCACCTCCAGGGTGGCATCAAATAAGTAGACACGGGATTCTTCCGAGAATCGGATGACTACCAGCGGCTCGCCTTCGTCTTCAGCGCGCTGCAAAACGATGTCGCCGTTGGCCAGTTCAACGATTTCTAAAAAGGCTGATGCCACACTAGACCTCAAAATAGTCGGTGTAAGGGTCTCATTCTAACAACGACCGGCTATTAACTCTAGCCCCGGAATTGGCGGTTTTCCTGGCACTGCCCTTGCGGGCCGGCTTCTTCTTCGGCGTGGCCTTCTCATCCCATTTGCCATTGCTGTAATAGGCGCGCCAACCCGTCGCCTTGCCATCGACCTCGGTCATCAGGTACTGCTCCCTGGTCTTGCGGCTGTAGCGAATCTGGGTGCGGTGGCCGTTATCGTCGCTGATCGGTGCCGAAAACAGGAAGCTGTATTTGGGGTCGATCTCATCCTGGTGCGGTAGAATTTCATCCACGAACGGCGCCCGGGTTTCCCGCTTGCGGGGAAACTGGCTGGCGGCCAGGAACAGACCCGCTGCGCCGTCCCGCAAAATATAAGTGTCTTCCACCTTCTGGCATTCCAGTTCCGGCATCGGCACCGGAGCCATCTTCGGCGGTGCCGCTTCCCCACTGCGCAACAGTTTACGGGTATTCTTGCAGGTCTCGCTGCTGCAACCAAAGTACTTGCCGAAGCGCCCGGTCTTGAGCTGCATGTCGGCGCCACACTTGTCGCACTCAATAACCGGCCCGTCGTAACCCTTGATCTTGAAGGCGCCGTGCTCTACCTCGAAGCCGGTACAATCCGGATTGTTGCCACAGACATGGAGTTTGCGCTTCTCGTCAATCAGGTAACTGTCCATGGCCGTATTGCACTGCTTGCAGCGATGCCGGGTGCGCAGTTGCCGTGATTCGGCTTCCTCATCCGCGTCTTCACTCACCGCTTCATCACCGGGAATCAGGTTCAGGGTAGATTTGCAGCGCTCTTTGGGCGGCAGCGCGTAGCCTGAGCAACCAAGGAATACGCCGGTACTGGCCGTGCGAATCTG
Organism: Gammaproteobacteria bacterium; assembly: GCA_027295405.1. Classification (GTDB taxonomy): domain Bacteria; phylum Pseudomonadota; class Gammaproteobacteria; order Pseudomonadales; family Halieaceae; genus JAPUKZ01. The sequence goes on along the minus strand of JAPUKZ010000211.1, from coordinate 11,239 downwards.
CATGGGGCGTTCACAGGTAGCACAGGGGATATCGGTCATGGTCGGTTCGTTGGGACGCATCCCGCCTTCCAACTGTTCAGCAGTCTGGATCTGCTGGGAGAAATCTCGGTAAAACTCGTCCAGCAAGTCGCGCCAGTCCAGATTGCCCTCGGCAATCTCATCCAGGTGTTTTTCCATGCCGGCAGTAAAACCGTAGTCCAGCAACTCGGTGAAGCTCTCCTGCAAGCGTTCGGTGACGATAGCGCCCATTTTCTCGGCGTAGAAGCGCTTGTTTTCGAGCCGCACATAACCGCGGTCCTGGATCGTCGAAATAATCGAGGCGTAAGTCGATGGACGACCAATGCCCCGTTTTTCCAGTTCCCGCACCAGGCTGGCCTCACCATAGCGCGGAGCGGGTTTGGTGAAGTGCTGGCGGGGATCCAGTTCCTGCAGGTTCAGGCTGTCTCCCGGCTTGATATCGGGTAACAGCACTTCCTCACTGCGTTTGCCGGCGGGTGCATGGACCCGGGTGTAGCCATCAAACTTGATAATCCGGCCCTTGGCGTTCAGTTCGTAGTCGCCGGCAGCCACGGTAACCGTGCTGGCCAGATACTCCGCCGGGGTCATCTGGCAGGCAACAAATTGTCGCCAGACCAATTCGTACAAGCGTTCGGCATCCCGCTCCATGCCGGCGAGGTTTTGTTGCTGGACATTGACATCCGTGGGACGGATCGCCTCGTGCGCCTCCTGGGCGCCGTCCTTGGAACTGTAGATGTTGGCGGACTCCGGCAGGTAGCGGCCGGCAAAGTTGTTCTGAATATAGTCGCGACAGGCCTGCACCGCTTCCGCACTCAGGTTGGTGGAATCGGTGCGCATGTAGGTGATATAGCCCGCCTCGTACAGACGCTGTGACATCATCATGGTCTTCTTGACACTGAAACCCAGGCGGGTACTGGCAGCCTGCTGCAAGGTCGAGGTAATAAAGGGCGCCGATGGCCTGGAGCGGGTTGGCTTGTCCTCGCGCTGGCTGACAACATAAGGCAGCTCCTGCAACTCGGCGACCGCCGCCGAGGTGCTTTCCTCGTTAGTGGGGCGGAAGTTCTCACCCCGGTGTTTGCGTACCTGGAAGCGCACCCGGTGCTCGCCTGTGTCCTCCAGTTCGGCGTGAATTTCCCAGAATTCCTCCGGTATGAAAGCGTGAATTTCGCGCTCGCGCTCGACAATCAGGCGCACCGCCACCGACTGCACCCGCCCCGCCGACAAACCGCGAGCTACCTTGGCCCACAGCAGGGGTGACACCATATAACCCACGATGCGGTCCAGGAAGCGGCGAGCCTGCTGGGCGTTGACGCGGTTGGTATCCAGGGCCCCGGGTGTTTTGAACGCCTCCTGGATGGCTTTTTTCGTGATCTCGTTGAACACCACCCGGTGATAGCGCTTGTTATCGCTGCCTATTGCCTCCTGCAAGTGCCAGGCGATGGCCTCTCCCTCCCGGTCCAGGTCAGTGGCCAGGTAGATGTCATCGGCGTCCTTGGCCAGCCTCTGCAGTTCGCTGACCACTTTTTCCTTGCCGGGCAGGATCTCGTACTGCGCCTTCCAGCCCTGGTCCGGGTCTATGCCCATGCGCTTGATCAGCTGCTCGCGCGCTTTCTTTTTCTTGTGTGTGGCTTTCTGCTTGGGCGACATTTTGCGGGTCTTGGCCGCCTGCCGGGCACGCTCCTTGGGGTCTGCGCTGTTCTTGCCACTACCGGCGGTGGGTAAATCGCGAATATGACCCACGCTGGACTTCACAACATAATCTGAACCCAGATATTTGTTGATAGTCTTCGCCTTGGCCGGCGACTCGACAATGACCAGTGATTTACCCATATTCCCTCAAGTGGTTCGTGCAAAAGGCGACATATATAAGACCTGATCTGCCGAGGGTCAAGAAAAAACACATAGCCGCTACCAATTTTCCTGCAACAAGCTCACTGCAGAAGTTGCTGCAAGGCTGCGTCTATGCGCTCTACATCAGCCTCCGGACCCCGTTCATCCCAGAATATTCCCACCTCGTGCAGATTCTCGCAGACGTGGCTGACACCCGGGGGCAGTTGCGCCAGCAATGCCATCAGATTGGCTGAGGGAGCACCCGCGCTGCTCTGCCAGCCTTCTCCATGGCGTTGATAAACCGCATTAACGGCGATCTTGTGATCGCCGCGCTGCCGATGCCGTCCGTAGAAAGGCCGCAAATCACCGCTCTTTGCCGCATTGGGTAATTCACGCAACTGCACCCTGATGCCACAGTTGGCGGCCCTTTGCCGCAGATCGGCAATCTGACGCTGGCGGCGACTGGGCATCATGCTGATCAGGGGTGATAGCGCCACCATGACGACCAGCGCGATCAATAAATAAGTCACAGGGGCTCCAGAATGAACTAAAGGTGCTGGCTTTGATTCAGCACAGCATTTGCACCGTCTATACTATGTTATATATTGAGAAAGCCGCAAACATCAGGAGCAAGCCGTGGGCGCATATAGTACTTTACTGTTGGCGATCGACCTGAGTGAAGAATCCGAGCAGGTTGCAAAAAGGGCCAGCGAGCTGGCCGAAGCCTTTGCGGCAACACTGCATATTATCCACGTCATCGAGCCACTGAGTTTTGCCTATGGGGGTGATATACCCATGGACTTCTCCGGCATCCAGGAGGAGATACAGCAACAGGCCCAACAACAGCTGACCCGCTTCGGCGAAAGCCATTCCGTTCCCCCGGCGCAACAGCACATTGTGTTGGGGCGGCCCGAGGTGGAAATCCATGCCATGGCCGAGGAACTGAGTTCCGACCTGATTGTGGTGGGAAGTCACGGCCGCTACGGGCTGGCTCTGTTGATGGGTTCAACGGCCAACGGGGTGTTGCACGGAGCCAATTGCGATGTACTGGCAGTCCGCGTGGGCGAGTGAGGCTCTCTATACGCGTGGGCGGCTGATGCTCTCTAGACACGTGGGCACAGCCGAGACTCTCTAGACGCGTGGGCGAGCAGCTGAGGCTCTCTAGTTTTCAGTTGGCGGCGAACTGGCGGCCAGGAATCGGGCTATTGAGTCCCTGTCGAAAGGCCAGTGCAGTTCCCGGCCACTACCCTCCTGGCGCAACACCGGGATGATCAGGCCATAGCGCTGAAACAATTCCTCTGATTCCGAGATATCCACTTCTCGCAACGACCATCCCCGCTGCAACCACGGCTGCAACAGGGACAGCGCCTGCTCACACAGGTGACAGGCTTCAGTGGTGAACAAAAGCAGGCTAATGTACTGTTTCACACTAAAGTTCGTAAGCACTCTCGTTGTGCAGAGAGATATCCAGTCCCTGGGCTTCCTCTTCAGCCGACACTCGCAGCGGCGTCATCAGGTTCACCAGGTGGAGTATGCTGAAGGTCGCGATCGCGGTATAGAGTGCTACCGCAACGACACCGCAGGCTTGCACACCGAGCTGATGGGCGATGCTGACGCCCTCAGCCAGGCCCTGGCCGCTGAAGATGCCGAGCTCGGAACTGGCAAACAGACCTACGCTGAGGGTCCCCAAAATGCCGCCAACACCATGCACTGGAAACACATCCAGCGAATCATCAATCTTGAACTTTTGCTTGAGTGTGTTGGTGGCGTAAAAGCATACCAGGCCTGCGCTTACCCCAATCACCAGGGCGCCGGCGGGGCCGACATAACCCGAGGCGGGGGTGATGGTACCCAGTCCCGCTACCATTCCGGTCACCGCTCCCAGGGCACTGGGTTTGCCATACTTGAGCCATTCGATGGACAACCAGGTGAAGGCGCCTGCCGCCGCGGACAGATGTGTCACCAACATAGCCATGCCTGCGTCACCATTGGCAGCCAGTGCACTGCCGGCATTGAAGCCAAACCAGCCCACCCACAGCATGCTGGCCCCCATAATGGTCATGGTCATATTGTGTGGCGGCATCGCCACTTCACCGAAACCGCGGCGATTGCCAATCACCAGTGCGGCCACCAGTGCTGACACGCCCGCGGTAATGTGCACCACCGTGCCGCCGGCAAAATCCAGCAAGCCCATTTCGCCCAGCCAGCCGCCACCCCAGACCCAGTGGGTGATTGGCGCGTATACCACCAGCAACCACAGGGAGGAGAATATGAGCACCGCGGAGAAACGGGTACGCTCGGCAAAGCCGCCTATTATCAGCGCCGGAGTAATGATGGCAAAAGTCATCTGAAACATGACAAAGACAGTCTCGGGCAGGTCCCCCCTCAGGCTGTCCTCACCCACGCCGGACAGCAGTGCCTTGCCGGTGCCGCCAAACCAGGCAGAGCCTTCGTCAAACGCGATACTGTAGCCGATCAGGACCCACAGAATAGAGACCACGCAGGCGATGCCAAAGCACTGCATGAGTACGGAAAGTACGTTTTTGGAACGCACCAGACCGCCGTAAAACAAGGCCAGGCCCGGCAGGGTCATAAACAGCACCAGCGCGGTTGAGGTGAGAATCCAGGAGGTGTTAGCTCCGTCCATGATGAAGGTCCTCTGCTATTTTTATGGTGGTGTGTTTTAGGCCGCATAGAGTACTGGAGATAAGGCAGTGCTAACAAGCAGGCGTCCGACTACGCCGCGCTGCCCCCTTGAAATGAACGAGCCATTGACAGTAAGATGCCAGCCGAGTTTAATAATTCATACCGGAATCCACCCAGAGAAAGCTGACCCTGTGGCCCTATTTTCACAACCTACCGCTCGTGCACTCGCCATTCTCGACTTGTTGATGGCCAATCCGCACCAGGCTTTCGGCCTGACGGAAATGACCCGCCGGCTGAACCTGAACAAGGCCACCTGCCATGCTATTCTCACCACCATGGCAAATTACGGGTTTCTGGTGCAACACCCCAAGACCAAAGCCTACCGTCTGGGTCCCAGCATTATCGCCGCCGGCAATGCCGCCTTCGCACAATTTCCGGTGCTGGAGTACGCCCGCCCGGAGCTGGAAAACCTTGAGAACGAGCTGGATGTCGGTTTCGCGGTCACCGGCCGCTCCAAAACCCATATGGTATTACTGGCACTGTATGGCTCAGCCAGCTTACTGATTGACCATTTCCAGCTGGGATTACGGCTTCCGAATACGGCGCCTATTGCCGCCTGTTTTACCGCCTGGTCGCCGGCCAAGCAGTTGGAGATCTGGCTGACCAGGGCCCACGAGGCCCGCGGTGAGTACAACGAGAAGCTGGATCAGCGGCTGCGTATGTCAGTGATTTCCATCCGCGCGCGCGGTTATGAGGTGACCTTGAAAACCCGGGCCGAGTCAGCCCTGCATGAAAACCTGCGCAAGATTCAAAACGCCTGGAACCTGAAAGACCTGGAGGCTATCACCGAGCAGTACCAGCGTGACCTCTGTGATGAGTATGTGCACCTGGACCGGATTGACCCGCGCTCGCGTTATGAAGTTAGCGGCATCAGCGTGCCGGTTTTCGCCTATAAGCAACTGCCCGCCGTGTGTTTTACCGCAGGCTCCTTCAAAAAAGCCCTCAGCGGTGCGGAAATCGAGACCATTGCCGAGCGCATGCGCAACGCAGCTGAGCGCGTTACCGAAAAGGCCCGCTCGCGGGTGGTACCAGAGGCAGCAGACCTGGGCTGATGCGCACCGGGGACAGCGCCGCCTTTCGGGAAAAGAAGGCATTTTTCCAGCAAGTCATTACCGTGTACGGCCGCAAACCGGTGCTGGAGGCGTTGCTTGACGAGAGCTTGCAGTGCTACCGCCTGCATCTGGCTGACAGTAACAAGCCGGCGCCGGAGCTGGAGCAGATGGAAACCCTGGCCCGGCGGCGCGGTGTTGAGATTTGTCTGCACAACAAGCGGGAGTTATCGCGAATTTCCCGCAACGGCAAGCAGGACCAGGGTGTTGCCGCGGATATTCTTTGCCCCGAATTCCAAACCCTGGCGCAATACCTGGAGCAACCTGCCACCCCTGCGACTCGCAGGCTGCTGGCACTGGATGGCATCAGCAATCCGCAGAATGTCGGCATGCTGGTGCGATCGGCAGTGGCTGGCGGCATCGACGGGATCCTCTGGCCCGCCAGTGGCAACGCCGAACTCGGTCCCCTGGCTATCAAGGCCAGTGCCGGAACCCTGTACCGTGCACCCCTGGTCCGCTGTGAGGATCTGGCTGCAGCGCTCAGGCTGTGTCAACAGGCCGGCCACAAGGTCTGCATCCTGGATGCCGCGGCCAAAGACTCCCTGTATAACCTGCGCTCCACCGCGGACACCATCTATGTGCTGGGTAATGAGAGCACGGGGGTCTCGCGGCAGATTAGCGCGCTGGCAGACAGTAGCGTGAGCATTCCCATGCAGAACGGAGTGGAATCATTGAACGTGGCAGTGACCGCGGCACTGATCGCCTACCTGGACAGGTAGGACATACCCTCTTCCAGGCCTCTGAGGCTAAGAGGATACATATGACCCTCCAGCAACTGGCGGGTCATGGACACCGATTGGGTATATTCCCATTCGTCTTCCGGCACCGGATTCAGCCAAATTACCTTGTCGTAAGTATGGGTCAACCGGCGCATCCAAATCTCTCCGGCTTCTTCGTTCCAGTGCTCGACACTGCCACCGGGCTGGACAATTTCATAGGGGGACATGGAGGCATCACCCACAAACACAATCTTATAGTCATGGCTGTACTTGTGCATGATATCCAGCATCTGGGTGCGGTCGTTGTGGCGGCGGATGTTGTTCTTCCACACCGACTCGTACACGAAGTTGTGAAAATAGAAGAGCTCCATGTGTTTGAACTCGGTGCGCGCCGCGGAGAACAATTCCTCACATATCTTGATGTGGGGATCCATGGAGCCTCCCACATCGAAGAACAGCAGTACCTTCACCGCATTGTGTCGTTCGGGCACCATCTTGATATCCAGCAGCCCGGCATTGCGCGCTGTGGAACTGATGGTGTCATCGAGATCCAACTCGTCAGCAGCGCCGGTACGGGCAAACTTGCGCAGACGCCGCAGTGCGATCTTGATATTGCGCGTACCCAACTCCACCGAATCGTCGAGGTTGGCAAAATCGCGCTTCTCCCAGACTTTCACCGCTTTCTGGTTCTTGCCTTTGGGTCCGACCCGAATTCCCTCGGGGTGGTAGCCTTCCTGGCCAAAGGGCGAGGTGCCACCGGTGCCGATCCATTTATTGCCACCCTCGTGCCGCTCCTTCTGCTCCTCCAGGCGTTTCTTGAATTCCTCGATCAGTTTTTCCAGACCACCCAGCGATTCAATCTTGGCCTTGTCCTCCTCGCTGAGGTTCTTCATGAACTCGCTGCGCAGCCAGTCATCGGGTATCAGGGCTTCGATGATATCGTCCAGCGCCTCCAGCCCCTGGAAGTGCAGGCCGAAGGCCCGGTCGAAACGGTCAAAATACTTTTCGTCCTTGACCATGCAGGCGCGGGAGAAATAATAAAAGTCGTCCATATCGGCGAAGGCCACCCGCTGCTGGAGGCCCTCCAGCAGGTCGAGTAGCTCCTTGGTGGTCACCGGGACGCCTGCATCGCGCAGGCCCTGGAAAAAATTGATCAGCATGACAAGTGTTCCTCCTCACTCATATTGTAGCTTTCAGAGCCTCCCCTTGGCGACTCGCTGAAAGCTACAATATGAGTGAGGAGGAACACTGCTACACTAGCGCATCTCGCGCCGGTGCATGAACGCCAGGCGCTCCAGCAGGTGTACATCCTGTTCGTTCTTCAGCAAGGCACCGTACAGGGGCGGGATGGCCTTGCTGTGATCCCGATTCTTGAGTATTTCGTCGGGCATATCGTCGGCCATCAGCAACTTCAACCAGTCGATCAATTCCGAGGTAGATGGCTTCTTCTTCAGGCCGGGAATGCTGCGCAAATCGAAAAATACCTCCATCGCTTCCTGCACCAGTTCCTGAGCGATCGCCGGGTAGTGCACATCCACAATCTGGCGCATGGTGTCGCGATCGGGAAAGTTGATGAAATGGAAGAAACAGCGACGCAAAAATGCATCCGGCAGTTCTTTTTCGTTATTGCTGGTGATGAATATCACCGGGCGCTGTTTGGCCTTGATGGTCTCGCCGGTCTCGTAGATAAAAAACTCCATCCGGTCCAGTTCCACCAACAAGTCATTGGGAAATTCGATATCCGCCTTATCCACCTCGTCGATCAACAGTACCACTCGCTCATCGGAATCAAATGCATCCCACAGTTTGCCGGGTTTTATGTAATTGGCAATATCGTGAACCTTGCCATCACCGAGTTGCGAGTCACGCAACCGCGACACCGCGTCGTATTCGTATAATCCCTGTTGGGCTTTGGTGGTCGATTTGATGTGCCACTCGATCAGGGGCATACCCAGCGCCTGGGCCACCTCTTGCGCGAGCATGGTCTTGCCGGTACCGGGCTCGCCTTTTATCAACAGCGGACGCTGCAGGATTACAGCGGCATTAACCGCCATGCGCAAGTCTTCGGTTGCCACATAGCGTTCAGTTCCTTCAAATTTCATGGTTTATCGCTTCACCGGTTTTAAACAAGCGTGCCAGCCTACCTAGAGCCGCACCTTGAAGCAAGTGGTTCTCAATCGCGACGCTCGGGGTCTGTAGTACGACTATCGCCGGGTAGATCATCGTCCTCACCTTCCTCATCGTCGTAATCGTATTCGTCAGCTTCCTCGTAGTCCTCGTCGAAGTCGTCCTCGGTGAGTTCATAAGCATCTTCATCGAGGTACTCTTCATCATCCAGGTCCTCTCCGGAGTCAGTCCCGAAACCCTCTATAAGCTCGATCTCTGGGTCATCCTCGTCATCCCACTCTTCCTCCCACTCTTTCTCCAATTCAGGTTCCCGCCGCTGCCGAAACCACCACACTGCCAGCGCCAGCAGCAACAGTACCGGGACCACCGCGGGTAACAACCAGCCACTGGGGCCCTCAGGCTCAGCTTCGGCGGGAGGAACAATCTCAACCCTGGGGCGTGGCTCAAACACGTCCGTTACCAACATCTGCTCCCGCTGAAAACTGCCGCCATCCACATTGACCACGATCTCGTAACGACCAACATCAGCGAGCATGGGCAAGGCAATTCGGTATTCACCACTGCTGGGTACCTGTGCAGTGGGTACCTGGATTTCCCATTGCTCATTGTCCGCACGGTAAATGCGGGCAACGATATTGACCAGGCCGAGTAAATCCGGGTCGCGGATCACTTCCGCGGAATCCATCAAGCGAATTCCCAGCTCCGGGGAGTGCCCCGCTTCCATGCTTGTGGGCGGACCATCCAGAACCACGGAGAGGTGGGAAATGATGTTCACCCGGGTTTGGGAGCCGGGGGCCACAATGCGCCACTCTCCCGCTTCCGGATTGACTACCGTAATCAGTTGGAAACGCCGGTGCAGGAACCAGCGCACCGCTGCCGGGCGCTCCGCTACCGTAAACATGTTCTGCTGGGGATCAATTACGGTGACATCGCCACTATCTGGCTCCGGAAAAACCAGCGCGGTGAACTCTTCCACCGAATCATCTATCAGAAACTCACCACCCAGCAGGGGAACCTGCTCCGTGGGCGCGGCAATATCCAGGGCCTGCAAAAACACCGCGGACAATTCATCGGCTGATTCGGCCTGCTCTGCAAGCCCCCCGGTTATCTGCGCCAACCGGCCCAGAAATTCGTGGTCGGCGTTGTCAGAAAGCGCGATGGTGTGAACCTCAATCCCGGTGTCACGCAGCTCTATCGCCAGTTTATCCAGCACCTCCTGGGCTGCGCGCACATTCCTGGCCTCGTCATCGGAAACTTCAACCTTGCCATCCGTCAACAGAATGATCGATGCCTTGAACCGGTAATCCAGTCGATTGGCATCGTAAGTGGCGCGCTTCAGGGCCTCCGGAATATTGGTGAGCAGGCCGTGGTTGTGGATCTGCGCGACAGCACGGGACGCCTCTTCGCGCCACTGCTCGTCGACTTCACGGTGTGCGACTGGCATATTGACCCACTGGCCGAAGGTCCAGACCCCGGCGCGTGAACCCTCGGGTAACAAGCGCAACATGAGTTCCAGCGCCGGCGCCCGCAGATTGTTGGGGTCGGACTCGCGCATACTGCCGGAGACATCAATCAACAGCCGCACATCGGGCAGAGTTTCATCCGCCTGCAGCGGTGTTGAGAGCCACAGCAGTGCCAGCAGTTGTACTGCCGTGTGCGTCAGCACACGACTGGCAAAATGGTCGCGTCTCATCGTCGGTAGCCTATAGTCACAAGTTACACAAAATCTAATTATAAGTGCTAACTATTTGATATACATATATTTATAAGCTAGTTTTTGGCTTCAATACCCAGCGGGTCAGGATCAGGAACAACAGTCCCAGCGCCACTGCCAACAGCTGCATTAACAGTAGAGGCTCAACTGACCGCATTATTGACTCGGGCCCGTGGGTGAGCAGGTCAAATACCGCCACCACCACTGCCGGCCCATAGTGCTCCAACTCCGGGTCCGCCAGGGAGGGCGTCAACACCAGGGCGGCCAGCATTAAAAGCAGGGTCACCTGCAATGCGGCACCGCTGCGCGGGCGCAGCCACTGACGAACCAACCACAACAGCCCCAGTGCCGCAGCCAGGTATACGCCCCAGGCCATTTGGTAAGATTCTGTAGTCAGCACGAGCTATGACTACTCCACCCAGTGAATAATATGCTCATCGTAACCGTCGGGGTGTACAAATTCATCCGAAATAGCCCTGCCGCGAATAGAAATACCTGCCTTGTGCACGCTGTCCGGGTCGCCGCTGAGCAAGGGGTGCCAGTCGGGCAAGGCTTGCCCCTGCGCCAACAGACGATAGGCACAGGTCTGCGGCAACCACTGGTAGTTCGTCACCTCAGTTGCCGACAGCCGTATGCAGTTGGCCACCAGGCGCGAGCGATTGGGGTAATCAGTGCAGCGACAACTGGCTTCGTCCAGGTAGCGGCAGCGCACCTTGGTGTAGTAGATGTCACCGCTGGCCTCATCCTCCAATTTGTGCAGGCAACATTTGGCACAGCCGTCGCAGAGGGACTCCCACTCAGTGTCGGACATCTCGACCAGGGATTTGTGCTCCCAAAAGCGGGTTTCAGTCATGATCCGGCCTCGCCGCCAGCAGTTCTGCGGCGCCGGCTGGCATTTGCAGGAAGAAGCCCTGCTCCCGAATGGATTGACTAACTTGCGCCGCATCCACCCGCGCCAGCTTCCGCTCCTGATCAAGCTGCAGGATCATCACCTTCTCCGGCTCGCCAAAGCGGGC
>JAPUKZ010000210.1 GCA_027295405.1 Gammaproteobacteria bacterium | reverse complement strand
ATCTGCAATTCTTTGCCACGGTGTTCTTCGGTGGCATGTTGACGGGTCTTCTCATCGGACTGATCAGCACGGCGGTTGTACTGATTATTGGCAAGCCGGCATCCACGGCCTTTGTGCTGGTCTTTACGGCTTTTGGAAGCTTCTATATCGCCGAACATTTGCTTCACGTGTCGGGCATTATGGCGGTGATGGGTTCGGCATTAATCATCCGCTTCTTCCTTGCGGAAGTTGAAGCCACCATAGCAGAGGGCGTCGGTTTTACCTGGGATTGGCTGGGCTTGTTTTTAAACAGCGTGTTGTTCGTCATTATGGGCCTGGTTATCACAGTAGACATGTTCCAGGAGCGGTGGCTGGCAATGCTGATTGCCATTGCCGCCGCTCTGGTGGCCAGAGGTATCGCGGTAGGGGTTTGCGGGCTGCTTACCAGGCCGCTAGCGAATACTATTCCCGTGGCGTGGCAGATATTGTTGACCTGGGGTGGTCTGCGCGGTGCTATCGCCATTGCGTTGGTGCTTTCTCTGCCCGTTGAGCTACCCTATTGGTGGACCGTTCAGTCAATGGTGTTTGGTGTCGTACTGTTCAGCCTGTTGGTACAGGGCACGACCAATAAAGCCCTGATTAGCAAGTTGAGCGGCCCTTAGTGTCCCTGTACTTGAAACTACCGCGAATAACTCCATATCATTGCAGGCAAACTACTGCGAGACCACGCTCATGAGAATTCTGCTTTTCCTTGCCACCAACTTCGCCATCCTGCTAGTGGCGGGGACGGTGTTGAGCCTGCTCGGCTTCAACGGGATCATGGCCGCCAACGGTATCGACCTGAACCTCGGTGCGTTGCTGGTGTTTTGCGCCGTATTCGGTTTCGGCGGCTCGCTGATATCCTTGTTTCTGTCAAAGTGGATGGCCAAGCGGGGTACCGGTACCTACCTGATTGAGCAGCCTCGCAACCAGCACGATGAGTGGTTGCTGAGTACCGTAAAATCCCTCGCCGAAGAGGCGGGTATCGGTATGCCGGACGTCGGAATTTTCCCCAGCCAGACATCCAATGCCTTTGCCACCGGCTGGAATCGCAACAACGCGCTGGTGGCGGTTAGTGCCGGTTTGCTGGAGCGTTTTCCGCGCGAGGAAGTGCGTGCAATATTGGCCCACGAGATCGGACATGTGGCAAATGGAGACATGGTAACCCTGACGCTTATCCAGGGGGTGCTGAATACCTTTGTACTGTTCTTTTCACGCATTATCGGTCACCTGGTAGACCGGGTGCTGCTCAAGAACGAGCGCGGTTACGGTATCGGCTACTGGGTGACTACCATCATTGCGCAGATCGTGTTGAGTATTCTCGCCTCGATGATTGTGATGTGGTTCTCCCGCAAGAGGGAATACCGGGCGGACGCCGCGGGTGCGAGCCTTGCCAGCGCGCCGGCGATGATCGGGGCGCTGCAACGACTGCGCTCAGAGCAGGGTATGCCCAACGAACTGCCGGGTGAATTGACCGCCTTCGGTATCAGTGAGCATCTCAAGGAGGGCGCCAGTCGCCTGTTCATGAGCCACCCTCCCCTGGAGGAACGAATCAGGGCGTTGCAGGGGCCGACTTGATCGCCAGCATCTGGCAGGCCCTGTTTGGAGCTTTCATCCTCCTGGTACTGCAGGGCTTTCTTTGACTTACTCTATTTATGGTCTTTACTCGTTGAAGCGAGGAGAAATAAAGTAGCTGGCCTTAGGTCTGTTTTTGTGCAGCCGCGTTGATCAGTGCCTGGCATCGCTGCTTTGCCAGCTTCTACCACTGCAATATTGTAGGGAGTGCAGAATGTCGGTGACACCCCATGACTAGTACTAGCCAGCAACAATTCCTGGTGCTCACCGGTGTCGTGGGCGCGATAGCGGCCATTGTGGTGGGAGCGGGAGAATTCCTTCTGCATTTCGACCCATTGGCTCGATATTCTGAAACTGATTACGATTTTATGCTGGCGGCCTCGGACTCGCGGCAGACTATGGGCCATTTCCTGGGTGTACTCGGCGCACCTCTATACGTCGTTGGGTGTTGGCACATCTACTTGATGTTAAAACCTGCCAACCAGACATTGGCGTTTATTGGTTTTTTGGCCAGTGCCTATGGGTTCATGATCGGGGCTGACTGGATTGGCTCCAGGGCCAGCATCGGTGCCCTGGTACATTTTCAGGAATCCGGTGGAAGCATTGAGGGCCTGGTGCCGTTGTACCAGTTGCGCTATGAAAGCCTGCTCTCTGTTACTCGTATTACCACACTCGCCATATCGCTTATTTTCATCTATTTGGCACTGACCGGGCGTTCGCATTACCAGAAGTGGCAGGCTATTCTTAATCCACTGTTGTTATTGCTCATGTGTTTTGCGATCTACGTGATAAGCCCGGCAATCGGGAAATACCTGATGCCGATAGCTCTCAACGTGGGCTTCGGATTATTTTTCCTGATGTCTGTAATGCAAGCTCAAAAACTAAAAAAGGCGCCTGTGCCATGAAAAAACTGTTGCTAATTCCAATCGCTATTGTGGCGGCATTGATGCTGCTTGTGATGGTCCGATTTTCGCTGGATAAACGTATTCCCTACGAGGTGTCCACAAACAATATTGTTGTACCCACCTTTGAGGCCACGTACCTGGATTTCGATCAAAAACTGGTTGACGCCGAATCCCTGCCGTTTACGGCCAGTGCCATTATAGATATCGATAACAATGGTGTTGAAGAGCTCTTTATTGGTGGTGGACCCAATCAGGAAGATGTTTTGTTTGAATTTGTGGATGGGGAATTCAAACGACTGGATCAGGGCATTATTGAAAAACCAGACATCGAGGATGCTACCTTTGGATCCTCTGTTATTGATGTCGATGAAAACGGATTCTCAGACCTTATCGTATCGCGTACTTCAGGGGTCTGGCTCTATCTCAAGGACAACGGCCAGTTTTCAGCACAAAAACTTGATTTGCCACTGGGCTCCAGGACTTCCCCGCTTTCGGTGGCCATCGCTGACATCAACCGCGACGGTCATTTTGATATGTATGTAGCCGGCTACATCAGAAAGGAGTTGGTCGAAGGGCAGAACATATTCAACAAAGAAGGCTACGGCGGAACCAGTCGGATGTTCCTGAATAACGGTGATAATACGTTCACTGATATCACCGAATCCTCCGGGCTGTACTACACGCACAATACCTTCATGGGCATGTTTGTCGATGTGGATAACGACGGGCTTGAAGACCTTGTTGTGGTGCACGATACCGGGCAGGTGAGAACGTGGAGAAACCAGGGCGATGCCAAATTCAGGAATATGCCCAACCCCAATAGTGACCAGTACAGTTACCCCATGGGTATCGCCGTAACGGATTACAAGAACAACGGCAAGGTGGACTTCTTCTTTTCCAATGTGGGGAGCACGCCGCCACATTCCATCGTTACGGGTGACCTGCGCGATGACCAGGTATTCAACCCCAAATGGATCATGTTTCAGAACAAGGGCAATTTTGAATTTGCCGACATTGCGGAGCAGACAAAACTGGCTGGCTACGAGTTTTCATGGGGTGCTATTTTTGAGGACTTCAATCTGGATGGCAGGGATGACCTGGTGGTCTCGGAAAACTATATCGGCTTCCCTCCCCACAAGATTCCCTTTTTGCGGCTGCCGGGGCGCTTCCTGATGCAAACTGAAACCGGCGAATTTGCCGCTACCGGCAAGCAGAGCGGGGTGATCAATACCGGCTACGGCATCTCCCCGATTACCGCCGATTTCAACAACGATGGCTACCCCGATCTTGTTCATATCAATATAGCGGGCAAACCCAAAGCCTTTATTAATAACGGTGGCGACGCGAATTACCTGAAGGTGCAGCTAGCGGATACCATTGGATCAATTGGCGCAAAGATAACGGTGACGCGCAGTGATGGTGAGGTGATCTACAGAGACTTTGTATCCGGGGAAGGCCTGTGTTCAGATCAGTCCCATATTCAAATATTTGGGCTGGGTGATGCCAGCGCAACCGATATTGTGGTGCAATATCTCAATGGGAACACGGAAGGAAGAACAGGCGATTTTGTGAATACACTGATTAAATTCTGAGGTTAGTACCCTATGACTAAATCCGTCTTAATCACCGGGGCCACACGCGGCCTCGGCGCGAATCTTGCCAGGGAATTTGCCGGGCGAGGTTATTGCCTCGCCCTGACCGGCCGTAGTGAGGCATCTCTGCAGGCGCTGGCTGAAGAGCTTCGGCAACTGTCGCCGCAGATTGTTGTGCAGCAACTCGACGTTGAAAATGTTGAAATGATCCCTGATGTATTACGCCACTGTGCCCAGGCTCTCGACGGCCTGGATATTGTTGTGGCAAATGCGGGCATCGCCACCGCCACCCCCGTCGGCAAAGGACAGCTGGAGCAGATGAAATCTGTGATTCAGGTTAACCTGATGGGCGGTATTGCTACCGCCGAGGCAGCGATTGAACTGTTCCGTGAACAGGGCCGCGGCCAACTGGTTGGCATCACATCGGTGGCTGGCATTCGTGGTTTGCGCAACAACGGTGTGTATTGCGCCAGCAAGGCTGGATTCAGCCGCTACCTCGAGGCTGCGCGCCTGGAAACCCTGGATGAAAGCATCAGTATTACTGAGCTGGCGCCAGGCTTTATCGACACTGATCTTAATCGGGGCATGGCAAGCCGCCCGTTCGTTATCAGTGCTGAAAAGGGCACACGGATCATGGCAGACCTGATCGAACGCCGGGTGAAGTTCAGCTTCGTGCCACCATGGCCCTGGAGCCTGGTGGCGAGGATTCTCGCCTGGTTACCCGAAAGCGTGATTCGAAAAATGTAGCCCGGCAGCTACCGATAGTGCTGTTTACGGTATAGTCGTGGTGTGCTTTTCCAACTTTGGGCGTCATCGGCGACAATGAACGTTACCGCCACAATCACGATCCTTGGGCTAGTCATAGGATTTCTGGAAACCTTTTCCATTTGGTTCGTTCCGAACGAAGCTTACGCGAGTTTCATAGTCGCGGCGGGCACGATTAAGG
>JAPUKZ010000021.1 GCA_027295405.1 Gammaproteobacteria bacterium | reverse complement strand
CCGCGGTGGTATCTGAGCCGCCCCGTCCCAGGGTGGTGATATTACCCTCCTCGTCCACCCCCTGGAAGCCGGCCACCACCAGCACATAACCTGCGGCCAAGTCCTTGTGCAGGCGCTGGTCGTCAATTTCCTTGATGCGGGCCTTGGTGTGGGAATTATCGGTGAGGATGCGCACCTGGCTGCCGTTGTAGGACTTGGCGGGAATACCGCGCTTGTTCAGGGCCATGCTCAACAGGGCCATGGTCACCTGCTCACCGGTACTGAGCAGCACATCCATTTCCCGCGGCGCGGGCGCTTCATCCACTTCATGGGCGAGGGCGATCAGGCGGTTGGTTTCGCCGCTCATGGCAGACACCACCACGACCAGGTCGTGGCCCTGCTCACGGAAGTTCGCCAGCTTGTCGGCCACGGCCTCGATCTTCTCGATCGAGCTTACCGAGGTACCGCCGAATTTTTGTACGATTAAACCCATAACCCTATTGCAACTTCTGTTGCACCCACGCCGGTACGGCGTCTAGCACCGCCGGTAAGGCCGCCACATCGCTGCCACCACCCTGGGCCAGGTCCGGTCTGCCGCCGCCTTTACCGCCCAGACGAGTGGCAAATTCACGCATCAGGTCGCCAGCCTTGAGCTGCCCGGTAAGATCCTTGGTGACACCAGCAGTGAGCGCAATCTTGTCGCCCTCCACCGCCGCCAGCAGGATCACACCGCTGCCCAACTTATTCTTGAGTTGATCCATGGTCTCGCGCAGGGATTTTGCATCCGCACCGTCCACGGTGGTGGCCAGCACCTTGGCCCCGTTCACGTCGACTGCCCGGCTGCTCAGGTCACCTCCGCTGGAGGTGGCGAGCTTTTGTTTCAGACGGGCAACTTCCTTTTCCAACTCGCGATTCTCGGCCCGCAAGCCAGCCACTTTTTCAGCTACATTGGCGGGGGTGCCTTTCACCGCTTCGCAAACAGCGGCAAACCTCTCCTCGGTCACATCCATACGCTGCAGTGCAGCAGCCCCGGTGAGCGCCTCCAACCGGCGTACACCCGCGGAAATGCCGGACTCCGACGTTAGCCGCAGCAGACCAATATCGCCGGTGCGACCCACATGGGTGCCACCGCACAGTTCTACGGAAAAGCCATCGCCCATGCTCAACAAGCGCACCTTGTCACCATATTTCTCGCCAAACAGCGCCATGGCGCCAGCGGCTTTCGCAGACTCCATGTCAGTCACCCGGGTTTCTACGGCGGTATTGCGGCGAATTTCGTCGTTGACCATGCGCTCTATCTGCTTGAGCTCATCCGCGTGCAGCGCTTGCGGATGGGAAAAGTCAAAGCGCAGGCGCTGGGAATCCACCAGGCTGCCCTTCTGCTGTACGTGTTCACCCAATACCCGGCGCAGAGCTTCGTGCAGCAAATGGGTGGCGGAGTGGTTCAGGGCGGTGGCCCCGCGCACACCGGCGTTGACCTCGGTGTTCAGCTTGTCGCCGAGTTTGATTGAGCCCTCCAACAACTGGCCATGATGCAGGTGATGATCGCGGCCTTTGGTAGTATCGCTGACTTCAAATTTGCTGCCGACACTTTGCAGGGTGCCGGTATCGCCCACCTGTCCGACTGATTCAGCGTAGAACGGGGTAGAGTCCAGAATGACCACACCATTTTCCCCGGCATTGAGCTGAGCCATCGCCTGTCCATCGCGCAATAGCGCGGTGACAATCCCCTCGCCCGCCAGTGCATCGTAACCGGTAAATTCGGTACTCCCGTCCAGTTGCAGCGCCGCGTTGTAATCCACATTAAAGCTGCCGGATTCCTGGGAACGCTGGCGCTGTTCCGCCATCGCCGCTTCGTAACCGCTCATATCCAGGCTCAGGTTGCGCTCACGGGCGATGTCGTTGGTCAGATCCACCGGAAAACCGTAGGTGTCGTAGAGTTTGAACACCACCGCACCGGGAATCTCGGTACCCTGCAGCCTGGCCAGGGCCTCTTCCAGGATACCCAAACCGTTATTCAGGGTCTTGGCGAACTGCTCCTCCTCCGCCAACAGGGCTTTTTCAATGCGCGAGCGCTGCTCGGCCAATGCCGGATAAGCCGCGCCCATTTCTGCCACCAACGGCGCCACCAGGTGATGGAAGAAGGGGGTGATTGCCCCCAGCTTGTTACCGTGACGAATCGCCCGGCGCAGGATGCGGCGCAATACATAACCGCGACCTTCGTTGCTGGGTATAACCCCGTCCAGCACCAGGAAAGCACAGGAACGAATGTGATCGACAATAACGTTCAGTGAGCTGTGCGCGGTGCTGTCCAGCCCCAGTATTTCCGCCGCGGCCTTGAGCAGGCTCTGGAACAGGTCGATCTGGTAGTTGCTGTGCACGCCCTGCATCACTGCGGCGAGGCGCTCCAGCCCCATTCCGGTATCCACCGACGGTGCCGGCAGCGGTTCCATAGTGCCGCTGCGGTCACGGTTGTACTGCATGAACACCAGGTTCCAGAGCTCGACATAGCGATCCAGTTCGCCATTCTCACTGCCCGGCGGGCCCCCCGGCACTTCTTCACCGTGGTCGTAGAACACTTCGGAGCACGGACCGCAGGGGCCGGTGTCACCCATCTGCCAGAAATTTTCCTTATCCAGACGGGAGAACCGATCCGGGCTTACCCCTATTTCATTGATCCATATATCCGCTGCCTCGTCATCCGTCAGGTGCACGGTGACCCACAGCTTCTCCACCGGCAAGCCCATGGTGCCGGTGAGAAACTCCCAACAGAAGCGAATTGCGTCGCGCTTGAAGTAGTCGCCAAAGCTGAAATTGCCCAGCATTTCGAAGAAAGTGTGATGCCGGGCGGTATAGCCCACGTTCTCGAGGTCGTTGTGCTTGCCGCCGGCACGCACGCAGCGCTGGCTGCTGCAGGCCCGGTTGTAGGCCCGGGTGTCGCGGCCCAGGAAGGTATCCTTGAACTGGTTCATGCCGGCGTTGGTGAACAGCAGCGTGGGGTCATCCGCCGGCACCAGCGAACTACTGGCTACCCGGGTGTGTTGATGCTGCTCAAAGTAGGCCAGGAAGGCTTCCCGGATATCTGCACTCTTCATCGTGTCAGTCGAAGCCCCGGGCCAACTGCCCTTCGGAGAAGCGGCGCCCGGCAATGATATGTAAATGCAGGTGGAATACGGTCTGGCCGGCATCGGCGCCGTTGTTCACCACCACCCGGAATGCATCCGTGATCCCTAATTGTTCGGCGATCTTGCCCACCGCCAGCATCAGGTGCCCCAGCAGGGCCTGATCTTCTGGTTTGGCATCCGACAGTTTGGGAATCGCCTTGCGCGGAATCACCAGCACGTGGGTGGGCGCCTGCGGATTGATATCGTTGATGGCAACGCAGTGTTCATCCTCGTAGATAAACTCGGAGGGAATCTCACCACTGACTATTTTGGCAAATAGGGTATCGGACATCGGCTCAACCCAGCTTTTCATCCGCCGTTAGCTGGCGGGCTTCATTTTCCAGCATAACCGGGATACCGTCGCGCACCGGGTAGGCCAGGCCACTGGCCTTGCACACCAGTTCCTGTTTGTCCTCGTCGTACTCCAGGGGCGCTTTGCTCACCGGGCAAACCAGTATGCTCAGTAATTTCTTGTCAATCATGCCACTACTCATCGTGTATCCGCTTCAGGGCCGCGTATTATAAGCACTTTGCGGCATGGGTGGTACCAGCAGTTGTGGGTCTACCCGCCGCTCCCGCCAGTTCATCCGCCAATCCAGATGCGGTCCGCTGGCGCGCCCGGTAGCCCCCACTTCTCCCACCAGATCACCCGCCTGCACCCGGGTTCCCACTGGCACCAGCACCTTGCTCAGGTGCAGGAAACTGGAGCTGACCTGGGAGCCGTGATCGATAATCAGGGTGCCGCCGGAATAAAACAGGTCCGGCTCTGCCAGAACCACCACCCCGGCCGCAGGTGCGGCCACCGGAGTGCCGGTGGGCGCTGCCACGTCTACACCGTAGTGAGGTCGCCCGGGGGTACCGTTATACACCCGCTGGCTACCGTAGACACCAGAGATCGGCCCTGCCAGCGGCCATTGGAAACCGTTGGCAAAGTCGGTTCTTTGGCTGCTGCTGGCCCTGGCCGCGCGCACCAACCGGGCTTCGCGGCGAATCCGTTCCAGCTGCTCCGGGTCTGGAGTGACGGTTTGTTGGGGCACCCCCTCCACCCGTTGAATGCGGTATTCCCGGCTCATGACCTGCAACTCCAGCGAGCAGGCCTGCTCACCTTCCACCCGCAGTGTTGACGGGCCTGTGGTATCGCGCCCGAAACCGAATACCACCAGACCATCAGCGGACACCGACAGGGCTTCATCATCAAGATAGACACTACTGCCTGCAGGCACCTGCCCCCATAACAACGCGCCCTGCGTAACTGCCGTGTTAAACTCTATACAGGCAGAACTCAGCGCAGCTTGAAAAAGCGCCAGTAAGGCTGTGAGCAATCTGTACACCAGCACCCCTCATAATCCATCCCCGAATACAGTAACATAACCAAATGGGACGCTATCGACCACCCCGCCGCAGGGGCTCCGCCTACATCACGCCAGACGGCGAGGTGCGCCTGCGCGAGGAACTTCATCAACTCTGGAAAATTGAGCGGCCCCAGGTGACCGCCACTGTGCACGAAGCCGCCAAGAACGGTGATCGCTCGGAGAATGGCGATTACATCTACGGCAAACGGCGCCTGCGGGAAATCGACAGCCGGGTGCGTTTCCTCAACCAGCGCCTGGACGAACTGCAGGTCGTTGACAGACCGCCCAGTGACACCAGTAAAGTATTTTTCGGCGCCTGGGTAACGCTGGAAAACGGGGCCGGCAGCGAGGCGCGCTACCGTATCGTCGGCCCGGATGAGTTCGACCTGAAACAGAGCAAGCTGAGCATGGACTCACCCATGGCCCGCGCCTTGCTCGGCAAGCGCATGGATGATGAAGTTCTGGTGCACAGCCCCGGCGGCGAGCAAACCTGGTATATCACAGCAATTGAGTATCCGTCGACTGACTGAAACGCTCAATCAACTGTACCAGGGTCTTCATATAGTCGAACGTCACCGCCACCCCACTGCGGGCACTGACGATGGCGATGCGCCGTGGCTGCGGACCCTGCAAATCCCCCACCGTGCGTATTCCGCTATCCTTGCCGGAGATCATGTATACGCACTCCTGGCCGATATGCTCCAGTATTTCTCCCTGTTCTACCAGCGCGGGATGCTGGTGCAGGTAAGACTGCGGGAGACACTACGCTAGCCGGCCAGCTAAACCGGCGAAAGCACCACAAAGGCCCAGCCGGCGCGGGTGTAGGGAGCGAGAAAATCCGTGATTTTGCGAACCGCCGGTGGCAGGGACCTGGGGCTGCGGTAACGTTTGCCCGGCGCCATCACAAAGGCCCTGGCCGGCCGCGGCTTGCCACCCAGCCAATAGCGAGTACGCGGTTGTTTTTGCAGGTTCTTGACCCAGAGCGAGCGATCAGCGCGCCCCGTAGAGACAAACACATGCCCCATAAAGCGCGTGGCCACCAGGGGCGTGCGCCGTTTCTGGCCAGACTTGAAACCGGTGCTCTCCAACACAATCAAGCCTCCGGGCACAAATCGCGGCGAACCCACCCCGTGCCGCACCGCGGGTTCCACAACCCGGTTGAGCATACGGAAAAACTCCCGCTCCAGTTTTTGCCGGTCCGGCGCGGCCATCAGTCCAGATACCCCTGGGCCAGCTGTTCCGAGGCTTCCCAGAGTTCTTCCGCCAGCAGATCATTGCGGCTATAACTGCTGCAAGACGCCTTTTTGCAGTCTGAGTAGTACGCCCCAGTCACCCCATCCAAATCCGGATGCGTGGCCAGATAGCACTGGGTCGCAGCACCCTGGGCCACATTCTTTTCCACAAATACGGCAAACATGG
>JAPUKZ010000209.1 GCA_027295405.1 Gammaproteobacteria bacterium | reverse complement strand
CTCCAGCAATCCCATGATAGCCTCACCGACAGCCCGTATTGCTCGAAAATCAGCCATTCCCTTTCCTATATGTTCCTCGTTAACATCCGTGATTCCGTTAACACCAGTGACGATATCTATTCTCGTTACGGCACAATTTTGCTGACCAGTTCTTCAGGTGATACCTCTCCCAAAACCAGTTTTTGAGGAACCAGTTTCCACAGATCAAAACTTTTCCCCGAACCCTGCATGCTTACCAGGCTTGTCTTCGGAAACTTGTATAGCACGTCCATGCAGTCATCCGTATTCGAAGATTCGATGAAAACGACGGTGGGGTCACTATCGGTGCCATGACTGAAAAACTGCTGCAAATTTTCATAACTCCCGACGTTTTTTAGCGGCCCTTGTTTAACGAATGCATTTGATACGAGACCTTCAAGTAGATTCGGAAGCCCAATAGTTAGCAATCTAATTGGCTCCACGGTGCCTCCTTTTTTGCTATCGGGACACGTTACTTACTTTAAGGCGGTAGCAAAATGGATCAGCGGGTACATTTTTGGTACGAGGGTGAGAGCATTTTGACTCAGAGACACAGCCGTTTTTGATCATTGGATTGTTGGTTTGAGAGATCGTAGATGAATCCTTTGATTGATTACGCGAGAGCCTAAGGATTTAAGGATGGACCAAAGGGTGTGACAGGTTCATACGACAAGTCGGTACCGTATTCCTTTGAATTACATCATGCTTCTGTAAACCGCAGCGGCTTCACCACGCGAGCTGACCTGTAATTTTTGCAGGATATGATGGACATGGTTTTTTACTGTTGCAGTCTCAATATGCAACTTTCGTGCGATTTCTTTGTTGGAAATCCCTGATACCAGCAGCTGTAACACGTTATCCTGCTGTCTTGTGAGGGTTGAATCACCCAACTCGTGTCTCGCAGGACCCTGCTCCAGCAGCAGTTGGGCCACCCGGGAAGAACACCAGAAGCCGTTGTTCATCGCGGCGATTATCGATTGACGCAGGTCGTCAATTGAATCTTCACGAGTTACGAACTCCAGCACACCTTCCCCGGCAAACTTCGACATTTGGTCCCGACTAGCCTTCATCGATAGTAAAATTATCTTTATATTTTCAAGATCTTCCCTCAGCTTCCGCACTGTTGACAGCGTTTCAGGGAGAGTTGCGTCCAGCAACAGAACATGGGGCGATGTGGCGGAACAAATTTCGACTGTTTCCTGCGGGTTCGAGACCGTAGCAACCACTTCAATATCACCATAATTTTCAAGTAGTTGCGCGATGCCCTCTCGGTAAATGCGCGTCTCTATCGTGACAACAATTCGAATTGGATCTTGCACCTTATCCACACCTTCATCTCCTTACCTGGAGTTCCCGGCGCTGTATCTTTGTTATTCTTGTAATGCCGACTCTATTACCATCCAGCAATGTTGAGGACAAAAAGTACCGTCAAGCTAAATCAACTGCAATGCGGGCACACGTGGAGCAGCCAAGCGGGCCCACGTCATTAATAGTTTGTGGAGAAGCACACATATTTCGCCTGCACAATGGCAATAATCAAAATCAGCGCGGCAGTGCCCTCAGCATAGGAGAAAGCTGCGATAGTTCAAGTGATCTCACGGCAAAATCGTAGTTTCCTGGACAAACTCACCCAAACGTTTATGTGGACTGCTACTAAAGATTAGGGGTCAACCTCGTGGACTAGCTCATTCGTTTATCGCGTATTCGTGGGCTACGCGGGCTATTACCTGGTCAGGAAAAACGTCTCCCTGGCCATGCCCCACCTGATCGAAGTCGGCTATTCCAGAACCGGGCTCGGCTTCGCCCTGTCTGACGTCGCCATCGCGTATGGCCTGGCCAAATTCATCAGGGGCAGCGTGTCAAATCGCAGTAATGCAGCAGGCGCCGCATTGCGGTCGACAATTCACTGCGGCAATGCGCAGGGGAAGGGATGCGACCCCGGAATATCGGTGGTGAAGTTGCCCTCTTCGGCGCGATCTTCAATCGAGTCCGGGTCGGTTACCGCGCGCCAGAACCAGTCCACCATGCGCTCACCCACTACCGCGCCGTAGTAGAACTCGTCGCGAATCGATACCACGTGCACGCTGTTTAACGAGTCGCTGGTCAGGTAGTACTGAATCCCCGGCAGCTCATGGGTATCGCAATAGCCCTGCCGCACCGCATCGATCCACTGGGCCTCGTCAGTGAAGAAGGCAGTCTCCTGCTGTACCAGGTCTTTCTGGTTGCTAAGAATAAGGTACTGCTGTTCCGGCACCTGTTTCAGACGCGGTGAAATGGCCATGTAGTTATCCGGGCCCACCGCGCAATCACCGGAGAAGCAATAGGGCGGCAGATAGGGTGTTGCATTCCACAGGGGAATTTTGAGATGCCCCAGCGTGCGCACCCCAATGCCACCATTATCCAGGGCACCACCGGCATCGGGGAAGGCCGCGGTGCGTGGCCACTGCAGGTCATCCAGCATCCAGTGATAGTTATACAAGGTGCCGTAGCCGCCGGCGGAGAATCCGCCAAACAGCGCAATCAGTTCATCCGGGCGAAAACCAGTGCCGCCCGCCTCGTCCATCATCTTCCACAGAATATCCCGCGTCACCCGAACCCCGGCCCGCAGGTTGATGCTGCCGTAGCGCGGCACCTCAAAGTCGCTGAATGTCTCCACAACGCCGCCGCCAATGAAAACATCCTGGTTACAGTAAGGCAGGAAGACTTTGGTCCAGTCGGCAAAGGGGTTTATGGGATCATCGGACACCAGACCCGAGCCGATGGGCAAATCATCCTGCGCATTAAAGAGACCGGGGGAGGACGCCAACCTGCTTCTACAGTCATCCTCGAACAGGCACACACCCCCGCCCTCCATGGCTATCAGCACGCGATCCAGCGGCTCGCCCTCGGGAGCCAGGCGAATGTGGATGGCATAGTCAGTGCCGTCACCACAGATAGAGCCCCATTTCTCCCCATCGAGCACAAGCTGGGTCCATTCCCCCCGAACCGGCATCGTGTCCACATTCGAGGGGCCACAGGCAATAGCCAGGGGTTCCACACTTTCATGGGCGGTCGCCACCGTACAGTCAACTTGATCTGCCGCCCTGGCGACGTAGGTGGCGGGGTCCACCGCAATCAATTCATCCAGGGCCGGGCAGGCAGTGCTGATGGTGGTGACGGCGGCATTCGCCGCGGCTTCCCGGTCGCTATCGACGAGCGCAGCATCGCAGTTGTCTGCAGCCAGGCAGTCATTGATCAAGTCCAGCGACTCATCAACAAATTGTGAGACCGTGGAGTGCGCAACGGCCAGGCAATCCTGGCCCTCGCTACCGGCATTGGGCCAGACGGCCCCCTGGGGTCCACCAAAGGTTCGCCAGGCGATGGAATCTGATTGGGATTGGCAGGCATTCTGGAAGCGGCCAAGCATCCCATCAACCGAGAGAGACAGCCATTCGCCGTCCACACAGGAATTTTCAATCTCACTCTGCAAGGTATTCAGCGCACCGATGATATCCGCATCCTGGTCATCGCAGGCGGCATTATCGTCAACGTAACACGCACCCGTCGTCGCGTTGAGCTCGCCAATACACATCTGCAACGCCGCCGGTACAGTCGCGGCACAACTGACAGTTGCTGGCGGCGCGTTCAGGCCGCCCGAACCATCGGAACAACCGCCCGCCAGCAGGGCAGCGGCAATAGTGAGAGTTACGGCGTATCGGCTGCATGCATTCGTCATCTCGGGCGCTCCAGGGTTCAGGTCTTACATTTCACACGATAAAGAGCAACAATAATGAGATCGATCGGATTAAATTATTCATTCTTTTTCTACTCCGTTCTCACGCAGTGCCTGTGGCAACGGCAAGAAATTACTTATTATTATCATTTAAGGTAGTAGATAAATAGTTTAATACAAACTGCGGCGTCATCCGGCACCAGTTGGGTCAGGTTTTGCCCGGTCACGGGCTTCAGAGAGCGCCCGCTGGGCTAATTAGCCGAGAGTGAGCACCTCCCACTCTGCAATCAGCACCAGCGCCTCTTCACGGGATGCGCCGCACACTTCAGCGGACGGCAGGAATCGCTCACACAGCTGCGGGTACTGTGGTGTTCCCCACACCCGGCAACGATAGTCCCGCGGATCCAGGTTTACGCAAACAGTGTTGGCCGGCTTGCCGTCGGGCATGCCCGGAATCGGCCCGGCAATGGAGGCGGCGATGCAGCAGGCGCCGCAGTGCGGTCGGCAATTTACTGGGGTCATGATGGGGGGTGAGGGGGTTAATTTAAAAACGGGGGGGTTCATAAGAACACGCTAATGCGAACCCCCCAAATGTAAATTAAATCACGAGCCCCCCCCCAC
>JAPUKZ010000208.1 GCA_027295405.1 Gammaproteobacteria bacterium | reverse complement strand
GAAGCTGAAACTCTTCACCTCGGCCGGCGATCCGGAGGCTGAAAAGCTGTACAAGGAATTGGGCTTCCGGCCGGTTCCTCTGGCAGTCACCGATCTGCTCCCCGCTTTGCAGACTGGACTGATCGAGGCGTTTGACGTGCCGCCGCTGTTCGCGCTGCTTGATCAATCGTTCGCACTGGCGAAGAACATGATTGACCTAAAGTGGGCGCCCCTGGTGGGAGCCACCGTCGTCAGCAAGCGATCCTGGGAGCGCATCCCGGAACAGTTAAGGCCGCAGTTGCTCCAGGCTGCCCGCGCGGCCGGCCAGCAGCGGCGCAGCGAGATTCGCAAACTTGGAGAAGACGCCATTGTCGAGATGCAGAAGCGAGGCTTGAACGTCATCCATCTCGATGCCACGGCTCTTGCCGAGTGGCGAGCCGAAGCCGAAGCGGCCTATCCGAAGCTTCGCGGAGGGTTGGTTCCCGCCGGCTTGTTCGACGAAGTCGTACGGTTGCGCAATGAATATCGGAGCTCCCGGGTTGCGGGCGCGGGCACGCACAAGCGATGACGCCGCTGAAGGGAATCCTGGAACCAAGGTAGGCCGACGCGGGCGCTCACCCCACAGACTATGATCGCAAAGGTCGAAAACAGTTTCTCGGTAGCGCTTCTGGCCGTGATGTCTCTGCTTCCGCTGCTGGAGATGGCAGGTCGGGAAATGTTCGGCCGGGGCATACCGGGCTCGATTCCAATTGTGCAGCACCTGACACTCTGGATTGCCTTTCTGGGCGCGGCCCTGGCAACCCGCTCGGAGCGGCTGCTGGCTCTCTCCACCGCAGCTTTTCTACCCGTCCGGTTGCGCCGCCCGATGAAAATTTTTACGTCCGCCCTCGGAGCTGCCATAGCGGTCTGCTTATTCTTGGCCAGCCTCGACCTGCTTTTGGTTGAGCGCGAGGCAGGCGGCGAGGTTGCCTGGGGAATTCCGGTTTGGGTAGCCATCAGCATCATGCCTGCTGGCTTTGCTGTGATTGCCGGCCGACTGATCTGGCATGCGGCCGAAACCGTACGGGGACGCCTGCTGGCTGCATCAGCACTAGCCATCCCAGTGGTGCTGGGACTTTTCCCCTCTCTCCAAGCAGCGGAACTTCTCGTGCCCGGCCTGGTGCTGATCCTGTTGGCCACAGCGCTGGGCTTGCCGATTTTCGCTGCGTTGGGGGGAGCGGCCCTGCTGTTGTTCTGGAGCGACGGGATTCCCGTGGCTGCGGTACCCGTCGAAACCTATCGCCTCAGCGCAACCCCAATGCTGGCCGCTATTCCTCTGTTCACGCTGGGGGGCTACATCTTGGCGGAAGGAGGCGCCAGCCGCCGCCTGATGCGCAGCTTTACCGCGCTGGTGGGCTGGATGCCCGGGGGTCTGGCGATCGTAACCACGCTGCTGCTGGCATTCTTCACGCCACTTACCGGTGCGTCCGGAGTCACGATTCTTTCCATGGGCGGGCTGCTGCTTCCAATGCTCACGCAAGCGGGGTATCGGGAGAAATCCTCGGTGGGTCTGGTGACGGTTTCCGGCTCAATCGGTCTGCTGCTCCCACCCAGCCTGCCGGTCATTCTTTACGGTATTTCCGCCAAAACGCCCATTAATCAGCTGTTCATTGGGGGCATTCTTCCCGGGGTGATTCTGATCTTGCTGGTCGCGGGTTGGGGCGCCTGGCAGGGTTGGCGGGCGGGGGCTGGTCGGACGCCCTTCCGCATTCGCGAAGCCGCCGCAGCCCTCTGGGAAGCCAAGTGGGAATTGCTGTTGCCGGTGGTGGTCTTGGTGGGCATCTTTGGCGGTTTCGCTACGCTGGTGGAAGCTGCGGCGCTCACCGTATTCTACGCTTTTGTAGTGGAGTGCTTCGTATATCGAGACTTGAGTATCCGACGGGACCTTCCCCGGATCGTGGTCGAGTCCGCGACCATGTTGGGCGGGTTCCTCATCATCCTGGGCGTGGCGCTGGGGTTTACCAACTACCTTGTCCATGCTGAAATTCCCATGCGGGCGTTGCACTGGGTCAGCGCGCACATCGAGTCACCCATCGTTTTTCTGCTGGCGCTAAACGTCTTTCTTTTGATTGTGGGCGCCTTGATGGACATCTATTCGGCCATTCTCGTGGTCGTGCCCCTGATTGCCCCTATGGGAGTGGCTTACGGCATCGACCCGGTGCATCTCGGAATCATCTTCCTAGTCAACATGGAACTGGGTTACTTGATGCCGCCCATGGGAGAAAACCTGTTTCTTTCTTCCTACCGCTTCAACCAATCGCTAACACGGATTTATCTCTCAACCACTCCCTACTTGTTGCTCCTGTTGGGCGCCGTGCTTTTGATTACCTACGTGCCGTTCATCACCCTGGGGCTGGTGAATCTGATAGGCAGGTAGAGCAGGTTGAGATGGGTGCAGGGAAAGGCTTGGCGACAGTGGCAACGCGATGCTGCTGGTGGTTGGCCTCCCCCTCATTGCACCCTCGGAATTATCAAAGTAGATTACAATCTGGACAAAATAGTCCGCGAGGGCAAGCCGAATGCTGAGTACAGGGAAATGTCCTGCCAGTTCGCTGCACTGTACCTCAATGGTTGGCCCGTGAACCGAAGTGAAACTGTGTCTTAACTGTGTCAAACGCAACCTAACGGTGCCTAACGGTACCTAACGCCACCAAAAGCTAAGCTGCTGAGGACAAGGATAAGCCCCTTGCCTGCAACCCGCGCCATCGGACTGTTAATCCGAAAGGTCCAGGTTCGAATCCTGGCGCCCCAGCCATCTTTTCAACAAGTTAACCCACTCTGGCGAGACCCCGGGGGGGCCACTGTGTCTTAACTGTGTCAGCTCTCCGCCCTACTCCAGAAAGTTCAGACCTGCCTACCGCAAGTAGGCCTGC
>JAPUKZ010000207.1 GCA_027295405.1 Gammaproteobacteria bacterium | reverse complement strand
TTACCGCCACCGAGGTCAAGGGCTTTGGTCGTCAGAAGGGGCACACCGAGTTATACCGGGGTGCCGAGTATGTGGTTGATTTTCTGCCCAAGGTCAAGCTGGAGATCGCGGTGGCTGACGAGCAGGTGGATGCCGCTATCGATGCGGTGACCAATGCGGCCAATACCGGCAAGATCGGTGATGGCAAGATATTTGTACAGGACATGGAGCAGGTGATCCGGATTCGCACCGGAGAGACTGGTGAAGACGCGATCTGATCCCCTTCGGGGTGCTGCCCCGTTCACGCGGCGCGATACTGGTTGTGCAGTTCGCGCCGTTTTTCGTTATCGATCCCCTCCAGCTCCGTGCTTACCGCCCGCCACAGGCTGTGGCGATCCTGCACCTTAATATCCCACACCCGCCTTCCCAGTAGCCGCTGATAGTGTGCCTGCAGGGCGTTGAACTCGCCGTCCCCTCCCTGCCAGAGAATATCGCGAGCGAGGAAGCTGAACAACAGCATTTCAGCACACCCATGCGCAGTCAGCAGCTCTTCTTCTTCGTACAGCGGTAGCCAGGGCGCCGCTGTGGCGATGCGGCTTCTCCCAGCAGACAGGCACTGCTCGCCACCAGTGGCCGGCTGCTGCTGGTCGCCGGATGGTGGAACAGCTGGGCGCGCCAGAACCTCACTTTGCAGCCTTCGCCTCTATGTTGCGGACGGCGTCGGGCAGATCTGCCAGCGAGGTGATCTGCTCATCGGCGGGGTCACCACCGGGCCAGCGCCAGTCGCCGGAGTTCATCCATACGGTAAACAGTCCCACCTGCTGGGCGCCGAGCACGTCGTGCCTGGGGTTGTCACCGACGTGGATGATCTCGTGACTGGCGGCTCCGGATTCACGCATGGCGGCGTGAAACAAATCTGGCAGTGGTTTGCTGGCGTCCACCTGTTCGGCGCTGAAGGAGAAATCGAAGTAGTCACCGATTTCCAGTTTGAAAATATCGGCATTGCCGTTGGTGAGTGCGCCCAGAACGTAGTCATTGGCAAGTTGTTGTAAAACCGGCAGCGCCTGCTCGTAAGGCTGAACCTGATGGCGGATGGACAGAAAGGTCTGAAAGGCGGCGCTGGCCCCTGCCGCGGCCATTTCCTCGTCGTAGTCGCATTCCAGCAACATGGCTTTGAGCGCCTGTACGCGGATCTCGCTGATCTGGTGTGCCAGATGGGGGTGTTGCTGGTAGTGTTGCATGCGGAATTCACGCATCTGCAAGGGGTTGAAACGGCGGGCGACTCTGGATCGGTGTTCCTGCAACCACAGGTACTGGGCCTGTTCGGCACGGATCAGGGCGGGCTCGACGTCCCACAAGGTGTTGTCCAGATCGAAGGTGATAAGTTTGATGCGCCGCAGCGACACGCTTCAGCCGGTTGCTTTCTTCTGGCGACGGGCTCGCGGGTGAGCCTCGTCATACACCTTGGCCAGGTGCTGGAAATCGAGGTGGGTATAGACTTGTGTGGTAGAGATATTGGCGTGACCCAGCAACTCCTGCACGGCCCGTAGATCACCGCTGGACTCCAGCAGGTGGCTGGCGAAGCTGTGCCGCAACATGTGCGGGTGAATATCCTGTTGCATGCCACTGTGGCGCCCGCGCAGCCGCAGCCGTGCCTGGATATTCCGCAAGCTGATGCGTTGGCCACGATTACTGGTAAACAGGGCTTCCTCCCCGGGCAGCCGCGGGCGGACCAACAGCCAGGCCGCGATGGCCTGCAGGGCCACTTTGCCCACCGGTACGGTTCTGGTTTTATTCCCCTTGCCGGTCACGGTCAGCAACTGGCTGTCGGGGTTGATGTCGCCAAGGTTCAGGCCGGCCAGTTCTGACAGCCGCAAACCCGATGAATAGAATAGCTCGGCCATGGCCTGGTCGCGCAGCTGGATGGGTGCGTCACCCTGCACCTGGAGGTAGCGATTAACCTCATCGGTATCCAGAACTTTTGGCAGGCGCTGGCCGCTTTTGGGTGCCCGTACGCCGCTGGCGGGGTTGTGGCGAATCGCGTGCTGGCGGCCCAGGTAATTGTAGAAACTGCGAATGGCGGAGAGCTTGCGCTGAATGCTGCTGCCGCCCAGCCCCTTGCGATGTAACTGGCTGGCGTACTGGCGAATATCGCCTGACTGCACGGCATCGGCGGAGCCCAGTTCCCGCGAATCACAGTAGCCGCGCAGTTCCTGCAGGTCGTGTCCGTAGTTACTGAGTGTGTGTGGCGACAGCTGGCGCACGTCGCGCAGATAGGTCAGGAAATCCTCGATTTGCCGGGCCAGGGGCTGGGTCACGGGGCCTCTTTGTCCAGCTTCGGCAGCAGTCGCACCATCACCTCGGCAATATGGTCCAAAAACAGCGTGCCCGTGCTGGAGGTGTAATAAGCCGCATCACAACTGCCCACAGCGATGACCCCGAGATCACTGCCATTGTATAGCGGCATGACCGCGGCGGAACCGATGTCTCCCGCGCCCGGGAACAGATAGCTGAGCTCTTCCTTGCGCAGGGCGCCGCAGGTGCCCTTGCGGTTTTTGAGCAGGGCACCAATTCCGATACGCGCGGTCTCCGCTGCTTCCACCCGGCAGTAGTCACTGCTTGTACGCGGGTTACCAAACAGGACAATACAGGCCTGCTCGACACCAAAGTCCGCCTGCATGGATCCACTGAAGGCCCTGCCGAGATCATCACTGCTGCTGGCATCCAGCAGCTTCAGGATCAGGCTGCGGGTAGATGCGTAGAGACGCTCGTTATCGCGGGCGTTGTCCATCAGGCCGTTGAGCCGCCTGCGCAATTCCATGTTGCGTTCCCGCAGTACGCTAACCTGCTTTTCCACCAGGGAGACCGCGCTGCCCGAGCTGTGGAAGATATGCAGGTAATCCAGCAGGTCCGGGTGACGCTCAAAGAAATCACTGTGATCCTTCAGGTAATCGCGAACTGTTGCGTCGCTGAGTACTTCGATCGCGTTGTTGGCTATTATTTTTTTCTCGGCGGTCATAGTCGAACGGTTCCCTCGAATACTGTCGTAGCCGGTCCTGTCATGATAACCGGATGGCCTTCTCCTGCCCATGTTATTTGCAGGGCACCGCCCGGCAAGTCGACCTGCACCCTCTCCTCCAGCAAGCCCTGTTGGCGCCCGGCCACCACCGCGGCACAGGCGCCACTGCCGCAGGCCTGGGTTTCGCCGACCCCTCTTTCGTGTACGCGCAGCTTGATCGACCTCGGCGAGACGATTTGCATAAAGCCGGCATTAACCTGTTGCGGGAAGTCCGGGTGGTGTTCAATCAAGGGGCCCAACTCGGCAACGGGCGCAGTGCTGGTGTCGGTCACGACAGTCACTGCGTGGGGGTTACCCATGGATACCACAGCAATCACCAACTCGGTGTCCGCCACGCTCAGGATATACTGATCGGCCCGTTGTGCCGCCGCATAGGGTATGGCCGCGGGCTCCAGCTCAGGGGCGCCCATGTCTACTTCTACCTGCCGGTCCCGGCGGGTTTTCAGGTGCAGAATACCGGTGTTGGTCTCCACCACCAGGCGGGTCCTGGTGGTCAATTTGTGATCGCGCACAAACTTGGCAAAGCAGCGCGCGCCATTGCCGCATTGTTCCACCTCGCTGCCGTCCGCGTTGTATATGCGGTAGCGAAAATCCGCGTCCGGATTGCGCGGCGGCTCCACCACTAACACCTGGTCGCAACCGATGCCGCGCCGCCGGTCAGCCAGCTTGCGTACGTGTCTGGCGCGCAGCTTGAAGCGCTGGCTGATAAGGTCCAGAACCACAAAGTCATTGCCCAGACCGTGCATTTTAGTGAACTTCAATAACATATCGCGTTCTTCGCCGGTTTGATAAGGAGTGATAAAAAGCTACCCGGGCAGTAGCATCTCTCCGCGCCACAGGTCGGCGATCGTCTCCCGTTCCCGGATCAGGTGGAGAGTGTCGCTATCGACCATCACTTCGGCCGCCCGGGTACGACTATTGTAATTTGAACTCATGGTAAATCCATAGGCCCCCGCGCCCAGCACCGCCAGCAGATCGCCGGTCTGGATGGCCAGGGTGCGATTCTTGCCGAGGAAATCACTGGTCTCGCAAACCGGACCCACGACATCGTAAACCTGACTCTCGCAGTCGCTGCGCCGCTGGGCCGGTACGATATCCATCCAGGCCTGGTACAAAGCCGGTCGGATCAGGTCGTTCATGGCTGCGTCAACAATGGCAAAATTGTGAGCGCTGTTGTGTTTGATGTAGTCGACCCGGGTCAACAGGATTCCGGCGTCGGCGCAGATGGAACGGCCGGGTTCAAACATCAATGTCAGTGGCCGCGCGCCGATTTCATTGCGCAGCGCGCTGACGTAGTCGGCAATCGCCGGGGGCTGTTCATCCTTGTAGCGCACGCCCAGGCCGCCACCCACGTCCAGATGTCGAATCGTGATGCCGCTGTCGGCGAGGCGGTCTACCAGGGTCAGCAAACGGCGCAGAGCGTCGATAAACGGGCTGATCTGGGTGAGCTGTGAACCGATGTGGCAGTCCAGCCCGATCACCTCGATATGGGAACTGGTAGCGGCCTTTTGGTAAACCTCGAAGGCGGCCTCCATTTCAAGGCCGAACTTGTTTTCGCGCAGCCCGGTGGAAATATAGGGGTGGGTTTTGGCATCCACGTCGGGGTTTACCCGCACCGAGATCCTGGCGGTCTGGCCGTGACTGGACGCCACCTCATTCAACACCGTCAGCTCGGCGGCTGATTCAATGTTGAAACAAAGAATATCGAGTTCCAACGCCCGAGCCATTTCCTGAAGGGATTTGCCGACCCCGGAAAATACCACCCGGTCGGCACTGCCGCCGGCGGCGAGTACCCGCTCCAGTTCACCCAGGGAGACAATGTCAAAGCCGGAGCCCAGGCGCGCCAACAGGTTGAGCACCGCCAGGTTGCTGTTGGACTTGACCGAGTAGCATATCAGGTGGTCGGTACCGGTAAGCGCATTGCGGTAGGCCATGAAGTTGCTCTCCAGCGCCGCCCGGGAGTACACATAGGTGGGTGTGCCAAACTGGTCGGCGATGCTGGTCAGGGGTAATTCTTCAGCGAATAGAGTGTCGCCGCGATAAGCAAAAAGGCTCATGGCGTTGCTCGCTTATTTGCTGGGTGTTGCATCTGGGGTGGTTGCCGCCGGCTCATCCTGGGGGATGTACAGGGGGCCGGTTTGCCCGCAAGCGGACAGGCAGACGCATAACAGGATCAGGTAGAACAGCGGGCGCATGATTTGGCTCCAGACAATCAGCGCGCATTATACCCATGTGTAGTAAGGCAGGCGAGGTGGCATTATCATTGCGGTCACATGTACAAGTGTACCTCGTCACTCATATTGTAATATTCAGAGTCTCCCACTTCGCCCGCTGCCGCATCGCCTGAGAGCGCCTACTGTTGGTACAGCTCTTGCCACGGTGACCTATATTCCCTGCGAGTTGCGTCGGAGTGCCGCATCACTTGCAGCGAACGGAGTGGGAGGCTGTGAATGTTACAATATGAGTGACGAGGTACACTAGCCGGGAATGTCATGCAGGAGGCTGAATTTACCACCAGAATTGAGCAAACGCTGGAGTCACTGGAGTTGGCACTGGATGAGGTTGATGGGGATATCGAGTATGAAAACAGCGGTGGCGTGCTGACGGTGGAGTTTGAGAATGGGTCGACCATGGTCTTCAGCCGCCAGCTGGCGAGTCTTCAACTCTGGCTGGCGACCAGTTCCGGTGGGTTTCACTTCGAGTTCGATGAAGCGGAGGCGGATTGGCGCTGTACCCGCAGTGGGGCGCTGTTCAAGCCCTTTGTTGTCGAGCAAATGCGGCTTGATGGAAATGTGATTCTTGAGTTGGAATAGCCGGCTGGCGCTGGGTTTGCTGGTGGCCGGTAGCCCGGGTGTGGCAGCGGACCCACTGTATGCAAGGAACCTTGCGCCGGTGGCGGGGCTGATTGGATTTCCGGTATTGCGCAGTGCCCGGGTGCTGCCATCGGGAAGTTTCGTGCTCGAGTTGAATTCCAGTGTGGCCAATACTCAGACCGCGGACAGCTCGCTAGACGAGAAGGGCGACGAAATGGTGCTCCTGGATGGTGAAACCTGGCGCGTGGCCCCACGCCTGCGCTACGGATTCGCCAGGAGTTGGGAGCTTGAAGCCGAACTACCCTGGCTGCGCCACAGCGGGGGTGAGCTTGATAGGCTGATAGAGAACTGGCACGAGCTGTGGGGGCTGCCGGATGGCGATCGCGATGATATGCCGCGTGACCAGCTTTTTTATGGGTACATCGGACCCGACGCCGCATTTGCCCATGCGGATGCCGCCACCGGCCTTGGCGATGCCAGTCTGGCCGTGGTGAAGGAGGTTTGGCGCAGCCCGCAGTCTGCGCTGAGCTTGCGGGGCAATGTGAAGTTTGCCAGTGGCGATAAAGATGACTGGCTGGGCAGCGGCAGTGTGGACTACTCGCTGGGGCTGGCTATTAGCGTCGCGCCGGCGCCGGCGTCTCTGTGGTTGTGGCATGGCCAGGTGGGTTATACCCGGGCCGGAAAGATTGAGCAGTTGGGAGACGCTCAGAAGCGAAACCTGTGGTTTGCCGGACTGGGTGTGGAATGGCGGGCCTGGGAGAAACTGCATCTCAAGCTACAAATTGACAGTCACGCCGCGCCGGTTGATTCCTCACTGGAACAAATTGGCGACCCCGCGGTGCAACTGACGGCAGGGGTGACCTGGGCGCCGGCACCGCGCTGGGAGCTGGATTTCAGCTTCAGTGAAGATATCGCCGTGAATACGGCCGCGGATATTGTCCTCCAGTTTGG
>JAPUKZ010000206.1 GCA_027295405.1 Gammaproteobacteria bacterium | reverse complement strand
CAGGTAGCCGTGCTGGCGCTCCACCACTACAATGGCCGTCGGGTCGTAGGACTGGCCCAGATCCACGCCCACGTAATAGTTGGTTTGTTTCACCATCAGGTCCATAACGGTTCCATCTCCACTAATGCGCGTTCGATCAGTTCAGTCGAGAAAAACTGTTCCGTGTCATCGACAAACTCACACTGATATTCCTGTCGGTACTGCCACGGCCCCAGCAGATTTTCCTGTTCGGCCAAAAATTCCAGTGAGATACGTGGGCAGGCATTGGCCTCGACCATGATCCGTTCCCACTCAGGACCGCCATGCTCCCAGGCTTCGTAAAACCAGCCCCGGCGGCCATACGGCGTAGTCAGTGCGACCAGCTTGCCCTGAGACACCGCCAGCATCGGTAATACGGCGGTCATCAACTCATCATCAACACGGGGCGGCCTCATCCACCAAGACCAGCTTGGGGGCGCTGTAGCCCCGGATATTGGCCTCATTGCCGGGCAGGGCGATAATACGGCTACCGTTCTCCAGTTCCATGGACTTGGTAGATTCCTGCACAATGCGTGGCACACCGTCCAGCTGCAGGTACATTTGCTTGGCCTTGATAAATAATTCTTTGCTTTGGCGTTCAGACGGCGCCACGGCCAGGATCAGGCCCGGATCATATAATGCGGTCTGAACCACCAGGGCGGCCACGGTGGTTGATTTGCCGGTCTGCCGAGCGTTCATCAGCAGCCAGCGATCACACTCTGACACCCTGCATAACTTATTCTTACCCCCTGTTGTCGCAGCCCTGAGGCTCACTTTACTCGGAGTCGCCGTTCCTTATATTCCGTTTCGGGAAATGGATCTCCTGCTCCAACCTGCCGGCCATCCAGAGTGACTACGGGCTCCGAATTCCATCGGAAACTTTCAAGAGCGATCAGGATCAATGCCAGCACACAGCTCATTCGGAGCCATCTCTTGACACTCGGGGAGGTGCTGATACGGGTTAGGACCCTGGGAAACCGAGTTAGTCCACGTGCGGCCAACAGTCCCAACAATAGTGCAAAGACAGGGATGACCACCGCTCCTTCGCGAGCGTAACCAAAGAAGGCCAGGGTGGCGATGACTTTTGTGGCAAGAAAGAGCATCCAGGGAATCAGGGCCTCTTCGCGACGCCCGACCCAGAGCCCCAACAGGACGACTGCAAGCCCGGCCCAGCGCCAGAGGGCGACCCCGGCTCCCCCTTCGGGTACCACCAGATCGACCAGTCCGCGGATCCCGGAAATCCCCAATGGCAGGTTGTAGCCGGTAAAGCCCAGCGTGACACCCGCCCAGAAGATACGCATCTTGCTCAATGCCAGTGACAGATAGTCGCCTGGATGGTTCACGATCCAGTCCCAACCGAGACGGTACCCTTGGTTCACGATCTCCAGGTGTGGCGGGTAACAGAAAGTCAGCTCAGGTGGTGGAAGACCCATTATCAGAAACCCCGGATAACGCGATGACCCGCCTGCTAAAGGCGGCGAAGCCTCCAAGGGAGCGCGCGTGAACCCCCCAGTCGCCTGTGGATTATTGGCAAGATAGAAATTGAGTCCGCCGTAAAGCGCTACAAAAGGGTATGTTGCGATTGGTTCGGGACGCGAACCGAAAGCATCCTCGATAATCTGAAAGTCCTGCCCCGTCACCTCTGTCCCGCCTCGCAGGGCAACGGTAG
Source organism: Gammaproteobacteria bacterium (assembly GCA_027295405.1). Classification (GTDB taxonomy): domain Bacteria; phylum Pseudomonadota; class Gammaproteobacteria; order Pseudomonadales; family Halieaceae; genus JAPUKZ01. The sequence continues at coordinate 1,972 of JAPUKZ010000206.1, read as the reverse complement.
CAGCCACGAAGTTGCTAATCGGGCGCCGGCAAAACGCCGGCAGCGCCACTCGTTCCCGGGCCGCCTCGTCGCTCCATCGGAGTTCTCCCAAAGCCTGCTCCAACTGGAGAAACACCCGCTCTGTCGCGCTGTTTGTGGGTAGCGGCTCCTGGTTGAACCGCTCGATCTGCGACCAGATGTGCAGCTGCCAAGGAATCAAGGGCAGCGTAAAAAGCGTCAACATGAGAACGCCCCGACCCAGGCTTCGTTTCCATTCCCCTTCCTGGCCGGGTAACCGCGCCCAAGCCCAGATCAGGTAGGCCGAAACCAGAGCAAAGAAGAGGACATGTTCGACACGGATCAGGCAAGCCAGACCGTGGAGTGTTGACCAGAAAAGAAGGGTATGCAGTCGGGGCCGGTGCCGGATCGACTGCCAAAGAGTGAAGCTGGCCATCACCAGCAGCAAATAGGGGGTTTCACTGTTGAGTGATGTGGACAAGATCATCAAGCCGGTCGAGGCGGAGGTGACGAAAGCGGCGATGACGGCAACTCTGAGACCGAAAGACCGCAAAACCGCCAAAAAGAACAGTGCGACAGCTGCCGCACCAAAAATAGACCAGATTAGCTTGAGGAACAACAAGCCACTCTCTTGCCCGTTCCAGAGAAAGGCGACCACGTAGGCGACCCCGGGCGGCCGCAGCGGTATGCCTAGATCGAAAGGGCGGGATGACTGGATCGCTTTTGCATAATCCAGCCAGGTTTCGGTATCCCCCTTGTAGTAAGGATCGTAGGAGCCGGCTGCGTCGGGAATGGTCTGGAGGAATAGAACCCGCAAACCCAGAGCCAGAACAAAAAGAAGAAGACCGAGCCAGAGCACCCGACCTGACCCATTCCCCTCTAAACCCGACATATGTATATCCAAACGCTTTGAGCTGGGTAAATTTTCCCTACCGGGCACGGCTGTGTCAAATGCACGGCCGAGGAAACTGCTCTGAATTGCTAAACTAATCCGACACTCCGTGAGGATAGATAGCATCAAAGCTATATTGCCAGAAACACACGGTTATTGTGAATCCCTTCGCGCCAACTTCCCAGTAGATGATTCATCGGCACTTCATTATCGGCATCCACGCCCTGTGCAGGGAGGTCCATTGCAAATCACAACGGTTAGCGCAGTGCGTGAGTTTGCGTGAATCTGTTGTGCATAAGTGGCAACAGACGTCCCGATAAGTGGTTGAAGAACAAGCTGTTTATTTACGTTATATCGAACTGTTAATCCGTTGGTCATAGGTTCGAGTCCTATACGGCTCACCGTTTTTCCCTTTCCTTTATTCACGGAGTGCAGGCGGGTGGGGTTAGACTGGGCATCCTATTTGCCGGAGCGAACTGATGAAATACCTTCATACCATGGTTCGTGTAACCGAACTCGATGAATCGCTGGATTTTTACTGCAACAAGCTGGGGCTGGTGGAACTCAAGCGTACGGATGTTCCCGCAGGGCGCTTCACCCTGGTTTTCCTCGCTGCGCCGGGTGACGAGTCGGCCCAGGTCGAGCTGACCTGGAACTGGGATCCCGAGGAGTACACCAGTGGACGGAATTTCGGTCACTTGGCCTATGCAGTGAACAATATCTATGCGCTATGCCAGAAGCTGATGGATGCCGGCGTGACCATTAACCGTCCGCCACGTGACGGGTACATGGCCTTTGTCAGGTCTCCTGATGGCATCTCGATCGAGTTATTGCAGCGCGGGGATCCCCTGCCTCTGAAAGAGCCCTGGGCGTCGATGGAGAGTGTGGGGGCCTGGTAGACGCCGATGATCGCTGGCCCGCATATTGCATAAAGGCGGACGGTAGTTTGAAAAATCATGAACAGTTTTAATAGTTTATAGCCAAAATGATGGCTCCGCGAAGAATATAGTTTGTCCTATCCAGTTGTGCACTATGCGGGCTAGCCGACAGGCTCCTAAAAATTGTTATGATCACGATTGATTG
>JAPUKZ010000205.1 GCA_027295405.1 Gammaproteobacteria bacterium | reverse complement strand
GCCGCCGGTGCAGTGGTGTTATTGCTGGGGGCATTTCTCGCACATCTCAGCATCTGGGGCCTGATCGCCATCATGCTGATGCTGGCAGGTCTGGGCGGGTTGTATTACGCCCTGCTGCGAGCCAGCGGCTGCCACCTGGGGCTGCTGGGGGATCGACTCATCCTCGTCGATCACACCAACACCTATCGCGTCGGCAGCGGGCCAAAAATCCAGTACTTCAAGAATTACGTGATGATCGATGATGTGATCGTGTATCTGGGCAACTCGGTCGTGGAACAGTTTGCCCACGAACCGCTGGAGCAGAAATTCCAGCCCCTGTTCAGCACCGGCATCAAGGTGGATCGCGCCACCTTGCGGGTAAAACTCATCCATAGCCGGCACCCCATGTTGCTCGGTGTCTGTGGTCTCGCCTGTTCCCTGTTCTGCGCTGGTGTACTTATTCTGATTTCATAGGGTGCCTCTAAACAAGTTCTAGTGTCCGGATGTTGCATGAGTGACCCGGTTTCCGGGTGATTCTTTAATCTTGCGGCTCGTGTTGGCCGCGGGCGCAGTTTTTTTGACCTACCTGTCCAGTAGCGAGGTTCGCAGGGACGCCTGCTGCCGCCATCCTGCCAGTATTTAGCGGGGATATAGATCGACATGAACGGTGTGTTCAGACCACCCGCCCGGGCCCGGGGATAGTCAAAGTCTCCCCTGACCGTCTTGCGGTATTGCACCAGCCAGCTTTGCGGTATGCTTCGCGCATGAGTGAAGCCCAACCGCGAACCGTCGGATTATTTGTTACCTGTCTGGCCGACCTGTTCCGACCCTCAGTCGCCTTCAGCAGCATTGCGCTGCTGGAGCAAGCGGGCTGCGCGGTGGAGGTCCCCCAGCAGCAAACCTGTTGCGGCCAGCCCGGTTACAACACCGGCGCCTTTGCCGACACCCGCCCACTGGCACAACAGGTGATTGAAACCTTCAGCGACTACGACTGGGTGGTGGCTCCCTCCGGTTCCTGTGCCGGCATGATCAAACACCACTACCCTGCCCTGTTCAAGGATCTGCCTGAGTGGGAAATTCGCGCGCAGGAGCTGGCGGCGCGCACCTGGGAATTGACCAGCTTCCTCGTGGATGTGCTGGATTATCAAGCCGGACAGCCCACCACCAGTCCGGAAAAAACCTATACCTACCACGACGGCTGTGCCGGTTTGCGGGAAATGGGTGTCAAGCAACAGCCCCGCCAATTGCTGAAATCAATGCAGGGCATTGAGCTAATGGAACTGGAGCAGACCGAGGTCTGCTGTGGATTTGGCGGCACCTTCTGCGCCAAAATGCCGGAAATCTCGGAAAAAATGGTAAGCGACAAGCTGGACTGCGCCCTGGCGACCGGGGCGGATGTACTATTGGGTGGCGATCTGGGCTGTCTGATGAATATCTCCGGCCGCGCCCGACGCCTGGGCCAGGAACTGGAGGTGCGTCACGTGGCCGAGGTATTGGCACAGGATCTCGATGGCCCGGGCATTGGGGAGGGAGAGGCATGAAGCAGGACAGCCTGCAGTTCCTGAACAAAGCCCATGACCACATGGCCAGACCGGAGCTGCGCCAACACATGGACCGCCTGGGGGTCACTCTACCGCTGGCGCGTGAGCAGGCTATAGCGCAGCTTGGCAACTTTGAGCAGCTGCGCGAACACGTCAAGAACATCAAGAATCACACCCTGGAGAACCTGGACTATTACCTTACCCGCTATGAAGAGCAGGTAATCCAGCGCGGCGGGAAGGTGCACTGGGCCCGCAATGCCGATGAGTTCAATGGCATCGTGCTGGACATCTGCAAAAAGCACGATGCCCAGCGGGTGGGCAAGGGCAAATCCATGGTCACCGAGGAGACCGATCTCACCGCTCATCTTCAGCACCACGGCCTCGAGGTCACTGAGACCGATCTCGGGGAGTACATTATCCAGTTGGCCGAGGAACCCCCCAGCCACATTGTGAGTCCTGCCTTTCACAAATCCGTCAACGACATCCGCGAACTATTTCTGGAGAAACATGATCTCGGGGAGCGCGAGCTGGCCGATCCCGACAGTCTGGTGCAGGAGGCCCGCCAGATTTTGCGGGCAAAATTCCTCGCCGCCGATGTCGGCATCATCGGTGCCAACGCTCTCATCGCCGAGGACGGGCGCAGCATGCTGGTCACCAACGAGGGTAACGGCGACCTGTTATCGACCCTGCCAAAGGTACACATCGTGTGCGCCACTATCGACAAGGTCTTACCCAGACCGGAAGATGCCACAGCACTGTTACGATTGCTGGTGCGCTCCGCAACTGCTGCGGTCATGTCCGCCTATACCAGCTTTTACTGTGGCCCCCGGGGTGAAGTGGACCTGGACGGCCCCGAAGAATTTCACGTGGTGTTGCTGGACAACCGTCGCAGCGACATTCTCGGATCGCAATATGAGGAAATGCTGCGCTGTATGCGCTGCGGCGCGTGCCTGAATCATTGTCCGATTTATATCGGCGCCGGCGGGCACGCCTATGGCTGGGTTTATCCTGGTCCCATGGGCTCAGTGCTGACACCGCTGCTGACCGGGCTGGAACAGTCCCACACGCTGCCCAACGCCTGCACCGCTTGCGGGCGCTGTGCGGAGGTTTGCCCCGCCGCTATTCCCCTGCCAGATTTGCTGCGTGACTTGCGAGCTGAGGAGCGCGAGCGCGGACTGTCACCGCTGCATTGGCGTCTGGGATTGAAACTGCACGCCTGGCTGGCGCGACTGCCACGCCTGTACCAGGTACTTACCGGGCTCATCGTGCGCTTGCTGCACCTGTGCGGGAGACGGCGCGGCGCCCTGCGCTCATTGTTGCTGAGCAATGGCTGGACCCAGGTCCGCGATTTTCCCGCGCCCCAGGGCAAAACTTTCAAGCAACAGTGGAAGCAACGGCAGCGAGAACAATCTCGTGAGTGAAGCGCGCGCAGACATACTGGGTCGGGTCCGGCGGGCGCAACGCTCGAAATTGCAGCAGCATGAAATTCTTGAAGCCCTCACCGAATTGGGGGTCGCGCCGCCTGCACCGCGGGATGCAGAGGATATTCTGGAATCCTTCAAGCTGCGACTGAAGCTCAACCACGCCTCTCTCGAGGCGTGCGCCACCCGCGCCGAAGCGGTGCAGTTAATCTCCCACTATGTCTACCAGCGCTGTCGCACCCGCAAGGTCGTCACCGGCTATGATCCCAGGCTGGCGGCAATGCCCTGGCGCGACGGCGGCGTACTGGTGCGATTCGATGCCGCAACGGCGGAAGATCCCTTGAGCATCAGTTACGCAAAACTGGCAATCGCCGAGAGTGGCTCGCTGATTCTGTTTAGCAACCGCAGCAATCCCGCCGCTAACAACTGGCTGGTACAGGACCATATCATCCTGCTTGACCAGCAGGACCTGGTAGCAGATTTCGAACAGGCCTGGGAAAAAATACGCGAACACCAGATCGAAACCGGCTCACCCCGCGGCATCAGCTTCATCTCCGGCCCTTCCAGCACCGCAGACATCAAAGGCCATCTGGTGTTCGGCGCGCACGGCCCACAACGGCTGCACATTATTTTCATCGGCCCGGAGGCGTTACCTCCCTAAAAGCGCCCTTAGAAAAGCTCTGCCAGGAAATTTTCCAGCGACTGCCAGGACCGGCGTTGAGCGGCCTCGTTGTAAACGGTGCCAAAATCCGGATCATTGGCTTGTGGATTGGTGAACGCGTGCACCGTGCCGCCGTGCCCATGCAGTTGCCAGTCGGCCCCGGCTGCGGTCATCTCTTCAGTAAACGCCAGTACCTGTTCCGGCGGCACCATGGGGTCATCCCAGCCGTGTTCAGCCAGTACCCGCGGTGAGATCCGGGTTCCAGCGGTGTTTCCGGGGCCAACTAAAAGACCGTGGAAGCTGACCACGCCTGCCAGAGGTGCGTTAATTCGAGCCAGATCCAGAACACACAAACCGCCAAAGCAGTAACCCATTGCGGCCAGGTTTTCCGTATCGACTTCCGGCTGTTCCCGGGCGATAGCCACTGCCGCCAGCAAGCGACTCTGCAGCATGGGCCGGTCTTCCATAAATCCGGTCATCAACGCTGAAGCCTCCTCAGTGGTTTC
>JAPUKZ010000204.1 GCA_027295405.1 Gammaproteobacteria bacterium | reverse complement strand
AAAAAAGAGGCCGGGATGGATACCGCGATTCCGATGCCGGTTGAGACGCCGGAGTAGGCGCGCCGGGCATTCATTCGGACAAAAAAAGGTGAGTTAGCTATTTCTATGCCCACAAATATGTAATACGGTGAGCGATCTGATTCAGGGTTCACGGGTCCGTCCGACCATTATTATCATGGGGAGTAAGTCATGCCGATCGGTGTTATCGCGAAACTCAGGGTCAAGGAGGGCAAGAACCGGGAGTTTGAAGCAATCTTCAAGCAACTGGCACAGGCAGTGGACGAAAACGAACCCGGCAATAACTTTTACGAATTGCACAAATCCAATAGCGATCCGCAGTTGTACATTGTACTGGAACAGTATATCGACGAAGATGCCCTGGCGGCCCACGATGAAACTGAGCATATACAAACCCTGGGTGCACAGCTCGTTCCCTGCATGGCGGCGCCACCGGACATCGAATTCATGATGGCTGTCTAGTCCCCGGTCCTGAGCCGCTGGGAATGGCGGTGCCAGCCCGTCTGTGCAGCCGAGTGAGTATCAGTAACTTTACCAACCACTGTTAGCAAAATCCCCCCTAACTTCCGTAACTGACTGTAATCTATAGAAAAATTATGGAAGCGGCAGCTCATCCAGCAGGTAATATGAGCGCAACCAGATCCTGTGGGTGAATGCACTTCGTTTCGATGCCGGTTATCAGCTGATCCTGGGCGCGAACTACCGCGATGAGCGCGGTGACAGCACTGGTGTGCTGGACTTCGGCGTCATCGCCCTGCCCACGGATTTTTCTCTGGACCGCAGTACTGCCAGCCTGTTCCTGGACGGGCATGCCCTGGTCGGCTTTCCTGCGCCGGCTCGAGTCGCCCGTTTATCCTTCCCACTCAGTTATTGGTAGCTGTCTTTGCCCGGAGCCAAACCCACAGTCAGCCCGCCATTCAACAGCAGGGCCAGGTCGGCAGCTCACGCCGCCGCTACGGCCTCGTGGATGTAGTCCAGTTTCTCGACTACCGTCGGTGGCAGCACAAAGGGATATGCATCCCCCAGTCCCAGGCTGTGATTCAGCTCGTTCAGGCTGACCGCCAGTGTCATCCAGCTCAGCAATTTATCACCGAAGTCGGCACTCGCATCCGCTGCCGGGATAATGCCCCGGGAGGCCGCCGTCTCCAGCGCATCCTGCATATGCAGGTAGTGAGCGAAGCACTCCGCCCAGTCTTCCAGGGGATGACTGCTGGCGTAGGCGCTGATGTATGACTGTTCCCAGCCCGCTTTCGCACCGCTGTTGTAATGGTTCTGCAAGGCCTGCGAGTAATCTTGCCCCGGGTCCCCGAACAGAGCGGCAAACGACGACTGGTCACTGACCAATCGGAAATAAAAGTAGTGCCCAGCCTCGTGGCGAAAATGTCCCAGCAGGGTGCGGTAGCGCTCACTGCTGGTTTCCTTTTGCCAGACCCGCTGCACCTCATCCGCTTCCAACACGTTGATGGTGATCACGCCCTGGTGATGCCCGGTGCTCACGAATGTTTCCAGGGCGTCCGGGTGGGTGCGTTTGTCTGCCAAAAAGTCAAAGCGCAAGCCAGGCATGCTGTTGGCGGGTTTCGCCCCCACCTCCAGACCCAGGCTGTAAAGCCCCGTCAACAGCCGTAGTTTTGCCTGTTCAAGGCGTCGCCAGCGCAGCAGGTTATCAGGGCGGCTGAGAGTGGGAATGGTTCGATTCAGCGCACAGCAGACACAGCGCGCCGTATCGCCCCCGGGCGCCGACTGCGCGACCAGGCCATTACATACCTTGTAGTCGCGGCGATTGGCGCAGAGACGGTAAAACTGCCCATCCCCGGCCTGCAGCGTGCCGTCGGCTTGTTCGTCACAGCTCAGCATCTCACCCCGGGTGGGATCAAAGCCAAGTATCCGACCACAGTTCTGGCACTGCGTATTGTCGTAGAACAGGGTCTGCCCGCACTGGCAGGACAGTGCCCTCACTGCTCCTGCCCGGGGGTGAACCAGGTAGCAGAGATGGCCCGGTTTATGTCGTTGAGCCGAAGCTGCATCAGGTCCAGAAACTCGTGCAAGGCCTCACCCTTGAGGGTTTTGCAATCGGTACGGCGCAGTTTGCGCTGTACTGACGCAATGGCTTTGAGTGCGGGTGCGTTGTGGGGTAACAGCTGCATGCTGCTTTCGATTTTTATCAGGGTGTGTGCCACTGCCCGGGGAAAAACCTTGCTTTGCAACAGAAACTCCAGCGCGTCCTCGGGGCTGACATTGCGTTGCACGTTGAGCCGGTACATCTGGTAGGCACTGAGCGATTGCAGCACGCTGATCCAGAGCACATTCTGGAATGGCAGGGCATCATCACCTGCCACCATCAGGTCGGCTGAGGCGACGTCGATAATGCGCGTACTCATGTCGGCACGTTCCAGATTGCGCCCCATGAGGGCAAACTGATAGGCCGCGTCCTTGTTCATGGTGCCAGACAACAGACCGGTAATTTGCTGGCAGGACTGGATGATGTTATTCAGCACGTTGTGGCGAGAGGCACGGGGCAAATCCTTGTTGCTGCGTCGGGCGACGCTCAAGTACAGCCTGTTGACTCGTTCCCAGGCATCGCTGGGGAGTATTTCCCGGGTAGTGCGCATGTTTTCGCGGGCCTTGGTGAGGGAGCTGATAATGGAAGAGGGATTCTCGCGCTCGCCAAAGACGAAGCTGATGATGTTCTTCTCGTTGGCGGCGCCCGGCAATTTTGCAAACAGTTCCTGCGCTCCCAACACATGGAGTAGCAAGTCCCAGTCTGGCTGGATGTTGCGTGGCAGGTCCAGAATGGCGTAGTGGCGCACCAGTATCAGGCGTGCGGTATTCTCGGCTCGCTCCAGGTAGCGGGTAAGCCAGTAAATCCGCCGGGCAACTCTCGATAACATCAACTGGACTCCGTATCCACGATCCAGGTGTCTTTACTGCCACCCCCCTGGGAAGAATTGACCACCAGTGAACCCTTGCGCAGGGCGACCCGGGTCAGCCCGCCAGCGGTCACGTAGTGGCGCTTGCCCTGCAGGATAAATGGTCTCAAGTCCAGGTGTCGCGGCTGGATGCTGCCATTGCACAGGGTTGGCGCGGTAGACAGGGCCAGGGCTGGCTGTGCCATATAATTGCGCGGGTTTTTATTGATCAGCGCCTTGAACTGTTCCCGCTGCTTCTTGCTGGAGGCGGGTCCGATCAGCATGCCGTAGCCGCCGGACTCATTGGCAGGTTTGACCACCATGGTTTCCAGGTTGGCCAGCACGTGCTTGCGGTGCTTGTCATCCGTGCACAGGAAGGAGGGCACATTGGGGATCAAAGGGTCCTCGTCCAGGTAGTATTTGATGATGGCGGGTACATAGGTGTACACCACCTTGTCATCGGCGACGCCGGCGCCGGGAGCGTTGGCCAGACCCACCGTGCCCTTGCGCCAGGCCCTGAACAGGCCGGCGGTACCGAGCAGCGAGTTGGGGCGGAATACTTCCGGATCGAGAAAATCGTCGTTGATGCGGCGGTAGATCACATCAACCCGTTCCAGTCCTCGCACCGTGCGCATGTAGACCTTGTCGTCGTCTTTGACCACCAGGTCCGAACCCTCAACCAGTTCCGCGCCCATGCGCTGAGCCAGGTAGGAGTGCTCGAAATAGGCCGAGTTGTAAATGCCCGGCGACAGGACCACTATCTCCGGCCGGTCCGCGGAGCGCGGCGACAGGGAGGCCAGCATGTCGAACAACTGGGAGGGGTAGTCATCCACGGGCTGGATGAAGATCTTTTCGAACAACTGCGGCAGAACCCGTTTCGATACCGCCCGGTTTTCCAACATGTAGGAAACCCCGGAGGGGACGCGCAAGTTGTCCTCCAGCACGTAGAACGTGCCGTCGCCGTCACGCACCAGATCCGAGCCGCAAATATGTGACCACACTCCGTAACGGGGTTTGGCGCCGAGGCATTGCTTTAAAAATTCCGGCGAACTGGCGATCATATCGCGGGGCACGACGCCATCCTTGAGGATCTTCTGCTGGTTATAGATGTCGTCTATAAACAGGTTCAGGGCCGTCAGTCGCTGTACCAGTCCGCGTTCCAGGCTCCCCCATTCCCGCAGGGAAATAATGCGCGGTATGATGTCCATTGGCCAGGCCCGGTCGATGTTCTCGCCATCGTCATAGACGGTAAAACTGATGCCCATCTCCTGTATGGCCAGGTCTGCGGCCTGTTGCCGTGACACCAGGTGCTTCATGGTTTGTTTGCGCAGAAAGGAAACCAACTCGCGCGACGCCGCCCGCGCATGCCCCGGGGAACTGATGATCTCGTCGTAAAACTTACCGGGGTCGTAGTCGTTCCAATCGATGGTGGGGCGGGACCGCCTGTAAGGTGTCGGTGAACTTATGTTGGCCCTGGCCATGTTGTGTTCTTCCTGGGTTTTATCTTTTGAATTTAGCATATTTTTACCAGACCGAGCGTTGCATTCCTTTTCAGTAGTGCTTACCGGGTCACAGTTTGCCTGTGGTAACGCCGGCCGGAACGTGGCAGGATTTGGAGACCTGCCGCTTGCGGCACACTTGCGGCACACTTGCGGTACTCTTTTGGTACTCTTTTGGTACTCTTTTGATACTCTTTTGGTACTCTTTTGGTACTCTTTTGGTACTCTTTTGGTACTCTTTTGGTACTCTTTTGGTACAACGACAACCGGACTCTATGCGCGATCTTCTCCGAAATAGCCTGATGCTGGCACTGTTAGCGGTTTGCTCCGCCGGCTCTGCTGAGACCTCGCAGGATGTGTTCACTGCCAAACGCGAGGCGCTGTACCAGGTCAGGGTGCTGGACAAAGCCTCTGGTGATCGCTCCTCTCTGGGTTCCGGTTTCGCTGTTTCAGAGCATATCGTGGCGACTAACTACCATGTCATTTCGAGCTATGTTACGTCGCCGGAGCGGGTGCGGGTTGAGTTGGTGGATAACCAGCAGGCGACGCATAATGTTGAGATTATTGCCGTCGACGTGGTGAACGACCTGGCTTTGCTGCGCAGCTCCGCCGCTTTGCCCCAGTATCTGCAGTTGGCCCGACAAGAGCCCACCCAGGGCACGGTGATCTACGCGTTGGGAAATCCCTTTGATCTGGGTATGTCGGTCACCCAGGGTATCTACAACGGGATCAGGGAACACTCCCTGCCACCCCGGATCCACTATTCCGGGCCGGTAAATTCAGGTATGAGTGGCGGTCCCAGCGTCAACGCTGCTGGTGAGGTCGTGGGTATCAATGTAGCCACCGCCAATAATTCCGTGGGCTTCCTGGTTCCGGTTGCACAACTTGCCGCACTGCTGCAGCAGGATTGGCGGTCGGCGATGGGCAAGCCGGAATTTGCCAAATTGATGGCAGCGCAATTATTGGAATTGCAGTCCACCTACATGTCGCAATTAACCCGGAATGACTGGCAGGCGGAGGAATTTGGAGGTGCCCTGGTGCCGGGTCAGCTGGCCCCATTTGTCACCTGCTGGGGGCGCTCGGAGGAGCCGGACAAGACCGGTGTCACTATCATTAGCCGGGGTTGTAGCAATGGCCAGCAGGTACAGGTAAAAAACAGCCTCACCACCGCCTTTGTCGAATATGAATTTTCCTACTTATCCACTTCGGTACTCAGCCAGGTGCGGTTGTTTAATTTTGCCGCGGCCCGTTTTCGCGGCGCCAGACCCGGCAATCGAGCCGGCAGCGCTGATGTAAGCAATTTCGAATGTGCAGAAGATCATGTGCAAACCGGACTGCCGGAGTTGGACCCGGGTCGTGCCAGGGTATTTTTTTGCACCCGCGCGTACCTGAAACTGGAGGGGCTGTACGACGCGTTTTTTGTCAGTTTCAGCGTCGACCAGGAAGACCGGGTGCTGTTCAGCCATTTTACGCTCGCGGGGTTCAGTCGTGACAACACCCTGGAATTCCTGGACCGATTTTTACGGAGCCTCAGATGGCCATCATCGTAGAACTCGTCGCCAACGATGAACACACCGTTGCCCTGCGTTCATTTGATGCCGATTCGATCAGTATCGGGCGCAGTCTGGATAACGACTTCGTGGTCACTGACCCTTACGTAGATCCGTACCACCTGCGGGTGTCAGCCGGCGAGACTCCTGCGACCTTCCTTATTGAGGACAGGGATACCCTCAATGGCAGCCGCCTGGGCCGGCGGCGCCTGGGCTCAGAACCGCAGGCGGCGCGCTCAGGTTGCACGCTGCACATCGGCAAGACCAGCGTGCGCATTTCCGATTCCTCCTCCAGTGTCGAGCCGGCGCAAGAACTGACCGCTGTGGACAGCTTCTATGACTGGGCCGCCAGCAGCCTGGTTTGCATGGGCGTGCTGGCAGCGGTATTGCTGCATGCCAGCTTTAATGTCTATATCAGCAGCGATGCCTCGCTGCAGCCTGCCCAGTACTTTGAGAAATTGACGAATCCCATGGGCACGCTGATGGTGACGGCGGCATTCTGGGCGATTGTCGGGCGTTTCGTAAAGCGGCGCGTGAACTTTGTGGCGCACCTCACCATCGCGGCACTGACCCAGTTCATTGTTCTGGCCCTGGCCATGCTGCTGTCCATTGTTATGGTCAACCTGAACCAGGTCACGCTGTTATCATTGCTGAGCTTTCTGGCTCGCGGAGTGGTTTTCGTTGCCTCGATAGAGCTGCACTTGCGACTGGCAACCAATGTTATCCCCAGGCGACGGCTGGTATTCGAAATGCTGGTGCTGGTGGTCATGTTTATCTATCCCATCTACAAGCAGGTCGATGGCGCGTCACAATTCCGTGCCTTCGCGCCTTACAACAGCACCTTGTTACCGCTGCCGCTGCAGTTCTACAATACCTCGACAATGGATGATTTTATGGCCAGGGCAGCGGAAACCCTGACGGAGGCGCAGCAACTTGCGAGTGAAAAACGGGAGGCTGCCCTGCAGGAGGACGTACCGCAGGAGGCCGTCCCGCAGGAGGACGCTCCACGGGGGGCCGCCCCAAACGAACAGTCTGGGGATTGAATGTCCTCAATCCAGAACGCCAAACACCTTCAGAATCTTGAGGGCGCCCAGTCCAACGGTGACCAGCACCACCACTGCACCCAGGCCATTGCTGAGCGGCGAATTACGGTAGGCGCCGAGAATTTTCTCGCGATTCATTACCATCAGCAGGAAAGCCGCGCAGATCGGTAACAGAAAACCGTTGGCGGCCTGGGCGAACAGTATAGCCAGCAGCGGTTTGGTTCCCACTGCCGCAAAACCGGTGCCGGTCACCAGCACACAGGCCCAGATCAACCTGAAGGGCGTGGCACGCAAATCCCGGGACCAACCCATCGCGCCACATACCGCATAGGCTGCGGCCAGAGGTGCCGTGACCGCGCTGCTGATTCCCGCAGCGAACAGCCCGGCAGCGAAAAAATAGCGGGCGCTGGCGCCCAGCAGGGGTTCCAACTGGCTGGCCATATTGCTCGCAGAAAATTCGCCATCACCGCTGTGAAAGGCGGCTGCCGAGGTGCCCATGACCGCCAGGGTAATCAAACCTCCCAGCCCGATGGAGAGGCCGGCATCCCAGCGGGATTGTCGCAGGGCGAGGTCGGTACTGACCTCTGGCCCCCATTTTTCCTGCACCGCGCTGGCGTGTAGGAACAGGTTGTAGGGCACTACCGTGGTCCCGATCAGGGCGATTACTGTCAGCAGGGAGCCGCTGGGAATACGGGGTACCAGTAATCCGCTGAACAACTCGCCCCAGGGTACCTTGACCATGGCCAGGGTCAGCAGGAATACCGCGCTCATAAGCAGCACCATCACCACCAGCACCCGTTCAATCAAGCGGTACTCTCCACTGGCGAGCAGCGCGCCGGCGAGGACTCCAACCAGAACCGCCCAGAAACCTCCGGCCAGGCCGCTAATTTCCTGCAAACCCAGGGCGGCGCCAGTGATATTGCCCGCTTCGTAAGCGGCGTTGCCCAGCCCGATGGCAGCTACCACCAACAGGATTGCAGCGCTGCCCAGCCAGGTGCCGGCGAAGCTGCGACGCAATGATTCCGCCAGACCCTGGCGGGTGACCAGTCCCAGGCGGGCGGCCATTTCCTGCAGGATAATGGTAGCGCAAACCGAGAACAGTAAAGCCCACAGCAGCGCATAACCGTAGTTGGCGCCGGCGATACTCGCGGTGGTTATGGTGCCCGGACCGATAAATGCGGCGGTAACGAGAATTCCGGGCCCGAATTTAAAACCAGTCTTTGCCATGAAACTTATTTGCCGGCTTCTGTGAAAGGGTACTCAAGCCCCGCCCACCGCAGGTGCTGCTGGTGCAGCCCGCTCAGGGAGTATTCTTTTGCCAATGCCTCAAGACCGCAGGCGATCAATGGCGTGGCGGCATTAGCCGTGCCACCCAGTAATATGGGTTGATAGTCGTGTTCCTCGAACTTTTTACCCCGGATCGACTGGAATTCAGCCAGCAGATCATTGAACTTCCGGGTTTCACCCCGCGCTCCGCCGGTAGTCACCCCACCGTGAATCTGGTGAAAGCAGCCTTCTCCCACCAGGTGGAAAACCTGGTAGCCGCTTGCCTCGCAGACTCGCTGGTAAAAGTCGAGATTGACCAGGCCCCCACCCGCAGACTGGAATGCTTCCTCATAGCCCCCGGTCCGGTCATAGAGTGCCCGACTGACGAAAACGCAGTTACTCTCCGCCAGCGGACCGTGCCAGCCGAAACGGCAGGAGCCTGCCAGGCTGGCTATTTCAAATAGCCGGTAGCCAGCCCCGGGCCAGTCAATCTGTTGTAACAGCTTATCCTCAATCTCCCGGGTGTAACCACGCTGGCTGGACAGGCGCTGATGCTCCGGGCCAAGATGTAAACCGAG
>JAPUKZ010000203.1 GCA_027295405.1 Gammaproteobacteria bacterium | reverse complement strand
ATGCCGCATGGTATTTCACCCTGCCGGTTTTTCCGCGCAGTGACCCCACCTGCAGTTCCATTGCCATAAACACCTCATCGGGCACTTCGTATTCAGAATCAATATTGAACTCGGACGACGGTGAGAAGCCAAAGCGAGGATAGTATTGCGGGTGTCCAAGAACAACCACCGCGGTAAATCCCAGTTTCCTGCACTGATCAAGCCCCGCCCGAACCAGCGCCGAACCGATGCCTTTGTTCTGATGACCCGGTGTTACCGCCATGGGGGCGAGTCCCATCATCCTGCAGTCAGGATGCCCCGATAGGGAAACCGGTGAAAACAGGATGTGGCCGACAAGCTCCCCATTGTGCTCACTGACCAGCGACACTAATGGCCGTGCCTGCTCTCGTAGGGTGTCGACGAGATTGGCCTCGGATGGCGTTTCAAAAGCTGCTGAATTAAGCGCATACACGGCGTCCCGATCGTTTTCTGTTTCAGCTCGAATTAGCATTTGTCCCTTTTTCCCGAGTGCTCAAAAAACTCATCCACGCTGACAAATCAATAGCTTGGATAATATTGCACTTGGTTCAATGCCGACTTGCACTGCTTCAGGTTTCGCTTGAGTTTTTTGACCACACGCCCACAGTGTCGGCTAGCCGACAGACGCCGGTGACCAGTGGGTCTATACTTATCTAAATGTACTCAACAGTAAATCCAGAGGGACTGCCCAATGACTGAACAACAAGCACAATTCAAGGCCATGACCGAGGGTACCGCCGGGGACTGGCAAATTATCGCCGGCCACATGCGTCCCTTTATGAACGCACTGCCCGGGCGCATCATCGAACACTTGAAATTGCTGGATGGTGATTATGGCGGCTACCCGGTGGATCGGCTGCAGCACTGCCTGCAAACGGCGACCCGGGCCCATCGTGACGGCCGCGATGAAGAGTATGTGGTATGCGCCTTACTGCACGATATCGGTGATACCCTGGGGCCCAGCAATCACGCCGATGTGGCGGCCACCCTGCTGGAGCCCTATGTGTCTGAGGAAAACCATTGGATAGTCAAGCACCACGGTATATTCCAGGGCTACTATTTCTTTCACTATGTGGGGCTGGACCAGCATGGGCGCGATGCCTTTGTGGACCATCCCCATTACCAGGCCTGCATCGACTTCTGTCATCTCTATGACCAGAACAGTTTCGATGTCGACTATGAAAGCGAGCCGCTGGAGTTTTTCGTGCCCATGGTGGAGCGGCTGATGTCAACGCCGAAAAAATCCCTCTACCAAAAGGCGCTGGTGGATTCTGACGCCGCTTGAAGCGCTGCGGCCTGGGCCCAGACCGCAGTGGGAGATATGGTTCTGTCGTAGTAGGGTTTTGGAATGAATTTCACTTCTTGAAAACACTATAAAAACAGGTTTTTTTGAAAGTACTAAATCCGCAGCTGGGTATTTGCGACAGAGCCGCATAAATACCCTCGATCCTCGGGCCAATCCAGCACCACCTGATGCAAGGTGATTCTGATTCTCAAACAAGGAGGTCAGTTTGACGGAATTCTCTCCTGAAGCGAAAAGGGTTTCAGGAGGATGAGTTAGCAGCAAGCTTTCGTATTAACGCTACCTGCCTCGTATTTGAGGTAGCCCAGCATTCAGGAACGGACCTGGTCTTCGCCCGTCTGGTACACCCCCCCTTTTTTTCATGGAGCCCTTTTTCACCCGGGCGGCTCAAAAATACACATGCAGCTGCAGGAAGTACTCCTCGCCCTCCGGGAAAGTCGGGTCGTCGCTGTTGCGTGAGCGAATACCGCTGCGGAATTGGGTGTGAGACCAGGGGAAGAACTCCCACACCAGGCTCGAACGCAGCCTGTCGCGATCCTCCCCGTCCACCGCCTGGTGTTCCAGGGTGAGTTTGATATTGTGGCCTCGAGCGACCAGCCAGTTCGCCTCCAGCAGCGCCAGATCGAGCTTGAAATCCTCCACCCCGGACGCCTCATCCTCGACCCTGTCGTACTCCAACAGCCAGGTGACCGGGCCGGTGTTGAAACCGGCGAATACGCCGTAGAGGGTACGGTCGCCGAAGTCGGTGTTATTGCGCCCCGCACTCAGACCGATCTGCCCCAGGGCATTGATCCAGCTGCTGCGCAGGGTAAAGAATTTGCCGTCATCCACTTCACCGCCGCCGCCGGCACCGTTGGTCACGGCCAGTTGCAGTTGCCAGGAGGCGCTGTCGTAGCCGACCTCCACCCCCTCATCGGCGCTGTTAAAATTGATGCCGGTGGATTCCCTGACGAAGGCGGTGTCATCCTCCAGACGCCAACCGTAGGGGAGGAACAGCGTGCCGGCCTTGAGATACCACTGACCGACCATCAACCTCGCCCAGGTCTCCCGGTTCAGGGATCCTCCCGGCGCCACCTGCTGGTCGACATAAAGACCCAGGGCATCGTTAAGTTGCACATAGCCGTAGAGGGTGACCCGGTCGGTGTTGAACTCGAGATCGCCGTCGGTATCCTCCAGATCGAATTGTCGCGCGCTGTAGCGGGCATTGCCGCCCACGCGCAACGCCGCCGGCAGCGGAATGGTGAACTCTTCGGGATCACTCATCAGCGGTGAGATCGACAGCTCGGTGCGTCCGTAGGCATTGCCAAAAGCGGTGCGCAGTCCGCCGCCGGTGGCATTGACGTGACAGCTGCTGCAGGGCAGGCCGGAGCGGACGGCCAGATAGGGTTCGGCCCATCCGGGTCCAGCCAGCAGCGTGCAGGCTGCGCCCAGCAGCGCTGCGGCGAATCCTCTGTACACTACCGCTACCATCAATTGTCCTCTGCACCGGCGTCGATCCATTCACGGACCGTTTGAATCTTGCTGTTGCTCAGCGGCGCCCTCCCCAGTGGCATCCGCGAACCAACGGGTGCGGTGCCCTCGAGCTTCTGGACAATCAGGCTGCCGTTCGCATCGAAGGGAATCACCCGGGTGAGCGAAGCGTTTTGCGAGCTGGGCCTGTTCACCAGGTTGGAGAAGGACTGACCGGATGAGAGGTTCATACCCGCGGCCGGGCTCCCGCCCGCGTGGCAGCCGGAAAACGCGCAGGAGTTGTTGAAAATCTCATCCTGTATCTGGCTGAGGGTGGCCGCCGATGGACCGGGGCCCGGAGCGGCCAGTACCACGAAGGTTGTGATCGCGTCGCCCCCGGCAGTGCCGTCCCGGTCGCCATCCAGAATCCGGCCATCCTCATCACTCAGCGCAGTGGCGCCCGAGCCACTCACGGTGAGCTGGTAGCTGTCGTTCCCGGCGTTCACCTGGCCAAAATCCAGGGTCAGCTCATTGCCCTGAGTCTGCACCGTGATGACCGCCAGCGGTGTGTCGTTGGGTTCTCCGAAACTGCCGTCGCCGCCACTGGCCAGCAATTCAAACTGGGCCGCGCTGGCCTCAAACGGCGCGGCGTTGAACTGCAGTTGCACCGACGCTGGAAAACTTCCCAGCGTCGCGCCATTGGCCGGTGTACTGGCAGTGACCAGGAAGCTGCCGGCGCTGCCCATCATCGAGTTGTCAGGCACGATCTGTCCGCGCAGTGCCCCCGCCGGGAATTCGGGCGTAGACACGATGGCATACATGCCGCGGTTGCGCAGCGCCTGGAACTGCGAATCACTCAAGGGCGCATCGAGTGCAAACCAATGCGCGAAATTGTCACTGTCGCGCTCCAGCGCCACGGCCACCGGACCGTTCTGGGCGAGGGGAGCCTGCCGGATCGAAGCGCCCGTGGCGTCATCGGCGCTATCGTTGTTCAGGTGAAATGTCACCCGGCGCTCCTGCAGGTCAATGGTGCTCGCCAGAATGCCCGTGGCTGCGGCACTGGTCGGCGGCACCACATCGGCAGCACTCAGGTCGCTGAACACGATGTCCACATTGGCGCCGGGAATCTGACCGCGCAACTCGCCCCCTGGGTGGGCGGGCGTGTGAACATTGACGTAATACAGGCCGTCATCCAGCTCATCCAGGTTTACCGTATCGCTTGTAATGTCCTCCGCGAACCAGTGACCCGGCTTTTCCGGGTCCTGCGAGAGTGGTACCACGACCGGCCCGTTCACCCCCGCCAGTGCGCGGTGGATGTGACTGGCAGCCGGTTCCACCAGGTCCAGGGTGTTGACGTGGATCGCAATGTTGTCGCGCCCTGGATCGAGGGTCATCGCGGCCCAGCCTGTGGCCGGCGTCTCCACCGTGGGCACCTCCTGCTCGCCGGACAGAGTAAAAAACAACAGCTCCAGATCGTCGCCCAGCAATTGCCCGCGCAGGAGGCCCTCGGGGGCCGCAGCGGATGTCACCAACACATACAATCTGCCCCTGTCGAGGGCCTCGCGCTGGGTTGCCGTGAGAACCGTGTCAGCCGGAACCGCCCAGTCCTCGTCGTCAGCGGATTCCATCTCGATGAGCGTCGGGCCGGTCGCACCCGCCAGCCCCTCGCGGATCTGCACCGCCGTTGCCTGAAGATCGGGCAATTGCAGGGACCCGCTGAAGCTGTTGCTGTCCAGGCCCAGGACGAATTCAGCATCGGCCGTGGCCCCGGAGGGGCTGCCAGCGACGACCTGCATGGCGTCCAGCTTGACCGCGAACGTCACCGTATTGGCCTGCGGGGTGTCGTTGACCGGCGTATTGTTGTTGCCACCGCCACCGCCACTGCCACCGCAGCCGAGCTGGAGCGCCGCCAGCA
>JAPUKZ010000202.1 GCA_027295405.1 Gammaproteobacteria bacterium | reverse complement strand
GTCCTGACGGCTGGTATTGCCGATCCAGCGCGCACCCCGCCACACCAGGCGGCCGCTGCCGGCGTCAGGGCGCAGGTCGCGAAGACTCAAATCTTCTATAAGCAAGTTAAACGAGCCGCGCAATTGTACCGGCAACCACTGTCGGATCAAGCGTGCGGGAAAGTCAAGCGAGGCATTGTGCAGGCGTATGCGGCGGTTGGGTGAAACACTGATATCGGCAACGAGAGTTTGCCGCCCCCAGCGGGTTTCCAATTCTGCCCGTGGCGACAATACCAACAAGGACCAGGGGGAGAGATCCCACTGCAATCGACCCAGCTGCAGGTAACCACCGCTCACCGCCAGCGCGGCGCTGTCTGCCGAGCCGTGCCAGAGGCTACCTTTAAAACCCTGCAGCAGCAGTTGCTGTGAGGGCAGGAAGTATCCCAGCAGGCGGGCCGGAGCCGTCACCAGCAGCAGACACAGGAACAGCACGGCCACGACGACCGCAGCTTGCCAACGCGCCATGGCTAACCCGGTCCGACCCGCACGCTGACATTGACCAGCCCGCCACGTTTGCCCTGATTGATGGACAACTCCCGAATCACCAGGTCATCCACAGTTTCCAGTTGATGCAACCAGCGCAACAGATTCTCCAGTTTGACGTCTTCAAAGCGAACCTGCGTATCACCGCGTGAACTGGGCTGGATGCGGGTGGGGGCAATGGAATGTTTGCTGGTAGAGGCGTTGATCATTCGATTCAGGTTGACATCGCCTTGCCCCCCACCCGTGGCGCGCAGCTGCTGCAGTTCGCTCACTAGGGTCTGCACCCGCTGCAGCGACTGCGCGACTCGCTCATTCTGGCTGGCCATATCGTCGCGCATGCTGGTCACCGGCCGCCAAACCCCAACCAACAACAGGTAGAGCGCCACAGCCGCTGCACACAGCAGCAGGTAGAGTTGTTCACGCTGGTTAAATTGCTGAAACCACTGTTTCACCCCCTGCCCTCCCCTACCTTGAGCCTGGCGCGAACCTGCTGCCCCTGGGCATTACTGTTTTCCAGCTCAGCCTCCAGGCCGGCTTTACTGAGCTGGGTGCGAATACTCTCCACCGCCGCAAAATCAGGCACCAGCAATTGGATACGCACATCACCAAGCCGGCTACTGAAATTGACGCTGGTCAGCTGGGCATCCGGGTGGGACTGGACCACGCGCCCGATGCGATCCATCAAACCGACAAAACTGCCGCCCCGGCTATCGCCTTTCAGCTCAGCCAGTAGTCGGCCCAGTTGTTTTTCCGGATCGACCACGGTGCCCCTTGGGTTGATCTCGCGGTAGGTCGCCAGTATCTGCTGGCGCATGCGCAGGTTTTCCGACTCCAGCAGGCTGTAATCGGAATAGCTGGCTACCACTTGTACCGCAAATGCCGCCGCGACCGCTGCCGCCGGCCAACGCCACTGCTGCCACCAGTGTTGCAAGGGCAAACTGGGGCCGTAGCCGCCCTGGCGCAGGTTAAGTCGTCTCCGGGAATCCTCCGCCAATAGCAGTGCCGCCGCAAATCCACCGCTGCGCCACTGCACTCGATCGTGCAGGCTCCGGGGCACCAGCGCCATGTCCCGTTCCTGATCTTCACCGTAGGCCACCACCGAATTGGCTCCCGCTACGTCCAGCGCCTCAATCAGTTCGCTGGCCAACTCCCGCTCCACCGTGAAACCCGTGCAGGGACCGCCGCGGGCAATCACCCCATTCTCTTCGATAACCAGGGTCAGCTCGCCGGGCTGCCAGGGTAACAGCAGGGGCTCCGGAACCCATTGGCCAAGCACCGGCAGTTCCTTTACCTGCTCCGCCCAGTCCAGCATGCGCTCATGCTCACAGATAGCCACCGCCAGACTGTATTTATCCAGGGGCTGTGAGGCCAGGTGCAGTGACTCCAGGTCGGAGGCAAATTCATCTTCAAGCAGGTACGGCAGAGACTTGCTGATATGGCGTTTTTCTGCACTGCTGAATTCGACTTGCTGCAAACGTACCTCTGCACCCGGTACCGCGAAGATCATTGGCGCTCGACGCGCCGCAGCAATCGACTCGAGCTGCGAAGTCTCCGCAGAGTCCGACAGCGGACGGGGGTCGGCACTGCTACCGGGTGGGTACCAGAACAACTCCTCTCCGATCAACCTGACTACCGCACTTTCGCGCACCCACACTCCCCTTTTATCAGTATCACAAGCTGCCGCTGGCACGCACCAGCGCCTGTACCCGCCCTTGCTGACGATGCAAGACACTGTACAAGCGCGATATTCGATCGGCAACTTCCACTTCTGCAATAAACAGAAAATACTGGCTGCGCTCAGCCAGGCTGTTGCGAAGCTCCTCGCTCAGTTCCCGGCCTTCAAACACCGGGCTGTCCAGCAGCGCCTGCGTGTTTTCAAACCCCTCCTCGCCGCGCAGTTCCAGCAGGGATTCTCCCTCTTGCTGGCTCAGCGGGCGGTAATCATTGGTACTGTTAAGCGTACGCAGAACCTGTACCGGGGCCGTATTCACATTGATTTTCAGATCTGCTGTCCACACTGTCAGCAAGGGTTCCACAGCGCTGTAGATCTCCGGGGTCACATAGGCCACCGCCTGTAATTCACTGACGCTGAGCATTGAACGGTTGGCGGCTCGATAGGACGGTGTCAGGTCGTAGTAATGATCATCCTCCGCACCAAAATTCCGCGGCCGGCTATCGGCATCCAGCCAGTCTATGATCGATTCAGTGATCAGGATCGCATCCTGTTCCTCGACGCGCGGATCCTCCAGGGTCTGCAGCAGCCGGATAAACTGCTCCTGTTGGGCAGTGAAACGTTGCTGGTTCGGGGCTTGTCCGGCGAGGCTGTTAATATTGAAACGCCCGTTCAAATCCTCCAGCCGACCGGTAAGCCAGCCGCCTTCATCCAGTGCATACGGCGGAAGCTGTTGCGCCCACACTTCAGACAAGTCATCCCGAACCACCCCTTCGCCCTGGTCTTCCAGCAGGTCTTCCCGCAACAGCAGTGCAGCCAGATCTTCCCCACCACGCAGGTAGGCATAGGCCTGTTCCGCTGCGAAACTATTGGCGTGACGTCGGAGAAACAGGGTGTATTCGCTGTACATGGGTACAATCAGCGCCATGCCGATCGCGAACACCAGCAGGGTAACCACCAGGGCACTCCCTGCCTGCCTGCGCCACAAAGTCTTATTCCGTTGCACGCGTTTCACTCGTGCCCGGGGTCTGCTGGTCCGCGCCCCCGGGCTGCTGATTCGCAGCTGCAGCTGTTAGGCTCGCGAGTCCAGGTAATTGATAAAGGCGCCGCACCTCGCCAAAGCCATCAATGTCCAAGGTGACTTCTATCGCCTCCGGCGGGCGGGCCGTACCCTGCTGCGATGCCTCAATAGCCCAGTTACGGGGCCACTCGTCGGTGTCGAAGTCGCCGGGGTCAAGCTGAATCCCGTCCCACAAAAATGCCACTGAAAAACTGAGCACGCCCTGCAGCAGTTCGACCCGGGTTGCCTCTGTCTCATCGGTGCGGTCCAGCACCGGATAACTTTCCCGCCACAGGGATTC
>JAPUKZ010000201.1 GCA_027295405.1 Gammaproteobacteria bacterium | reverse complement strand
CCGGAGTTGAGGTAGGGATTGAACTGTTTTTCCTCGCCTATGGTGCTCAGCGGCCAGCCCTTGAAGTCCTTACCCGGATAAACAATGGTGCGCTCGGGAAGTACTGCCAGTACGTTCATCAAAGAATCATAGTGCATGCGCGGGTTGCTGGTGGGCTGGTCACTGAGGCCAACGGTGCGCACCAGCAGGGTGTCGCCGGTAAATACGGCGCTCTTGCCCGGTAGATCAACAAAGTAACTATAGGAGTCCTGCGTGTGACCGGGTGTATGGATGACGTCGATTTGCAGGGCACCGACAACGATAACATCGCCATCCTCGACCAGGTGTGTCAGGCCCGGGGTCGCAGACGGTGTGCCGGCGATGGTATCGCAGCCCCACAAGTCCCGGAGCGCCCACAGCCCGCTGGTGTGGTCGTCGTGGGTGTGAGTGTCAATCGCCGCGGTCAGGATGTAACCCAGCTCGTTGAATAATTGTACGTAGTCGCGCAGTTTTTCTTTTATTGGGTCAATCAGTACCGCCTCTTCGCTCAGCGGATCAGCCAACAGATAGGTGTAGCTGAACGTCGGGTGATTGAATAGCTGTCGCACTAACATGTCCCATCCTCCTGCGCGCAGTATACTCGATTCAACTGCAAAGGGGTGTCGAATAGTTCTCAGTTGTTGGAATTGCCCGACGCGCTTTTTCGGGGGCTAGTTCGCTGCAAAGGCAGGCACGGCGGGGCGTGCCGAGGCCCCCACTCTCCCTGCATGCCACCAACCTGATTGCCGGCTACCCCGGTTGGCTTGTGTGCTACTCTTTCCGGATGGCTGAGTCGTCTGGCAGTTTGAAAACAATTTTGTTTGCGCTGGGGGCAAATGTCTCGATTGCGATTGTCAAGGCGGGCGCGGCCTATGTGACCGGGTCGGGGGCGATGTTTGCCGAGGCAATCCACTCCTTTGCGGATTCGGGCAACCAGGGTCTGCTGCTGCTCGGCATGAAAAAGGCCCGCAAACCGCCCTCTATGGAGTTCCCGCTGGGCCACGGCAAGGAGCTGTACTTCTGGTCCTTCGTCGTCGCCCTGATTTTGTTCAGCCTGGGTGGCCTGGTGTCCTTCTATGAGGGCTTGCACAAACTGCAGCACCCCGAGCCACTCAACCTACCTGAGGTGGCAATAGGCGTCTTGATCTTCAGCGTCTTCGCCGAGGGCACCGCCATGTCGACCTGTCTGCGTCAGGTCAACAAGCTGCGTGGCGGCAATTCCCTCTGGCACTGGTTCCGCAATACCCGCCGCAGCGAATTGCTGGTGATTTTTGGCGAGGACCTGGCTGCCTTGTTGGGCCTGACCATTGCCCTGGTGGCAGTGACTGCTACGCTGATCACGGGCGACCCGGTTTACGATGCCCTGGGTACTTGTGCGATCGGCATGCTGCTGGTGGTGGTGGCCTTTCTGATCGGCAGGGAGGTCAAAGACCTGTTGGTCGGCCAGGGTGTCGAAGCACCGGTGCGTCAGGAGATGGTGCACTTCCTCGAACAGCAGGAAGAGGTGACCCGGGTATTTAATATGGTTACCCTGCAGATGGGGGCGGACGTGATGGTTGCGGTCAAGGCGGAACTGGCGTCTGCAGCGGCGCCCACAGTGGCATCGACCATGATCAACGCGGTGGAAAAACGCTTTCGCGAGCAGTACCCGCAGGTGGCCTGGCTATTCTTCGAACCGGATGTGGAAGACTGATGGACGAGAAAATTGTACACGGCGCTTGCCTGTGCGAGGGCATCAAATTTGAAGCGCAGCTCCCCAGCCTCTGGTGTGCGCACTGCCACTGTACCCAGTGCCAGCGTTTTCACGGCGCGCCCCTGGTCACCTGGGTGGGTTTTGCCGCCGATCGCTTTCGCGTCACTGTCGGCGAGCACAGCCTGCGCTGGTACGCCTCATCAGCGCCGGCCCAGCGCGGCTATTGTGGTGAATGCGGCAGCAGCCTGTTTTTCCGCTCTACCAAGTGGCCGGATGAAATGCATGTTTCACTGGCCAATATCAAGGATCCGCTGGACCGGGAACCCGAGGGGCATGTATTTTACGATTCCCATGTGAACTGGCTGCAGTTGGCCGACAATCTGCCGCGAAAAGCCTGACCCCGCAGTTGGGTGAGTAATCTTTTTCTCTACGGACTCACGGTGCTGATCTGGGGCTCAACCTGGATCGGCATTAAGTACCAGTTAGGTGTAGTGGAGCCGATGGCGTCGGTGGCACACCGGTTTTTCCTGTCGGCCGTATTGATGTTCGCGTACCTGTTGCTGCGTCGGCGCAGCCTGCGGTTCCCCCTGCGTGATCACGGCGTCATGTTGGCGCAGGGTTTGTGCCTGTTCTGTATCAATTACTACTTCGTGTATGTGTCGGAGCTGACCCTTACCAGCGGTCTGGTAGCGGTGGTGTTTTCCAATTTGCTGATTCTGAATATCCTCAATGGTGCCCTGTTTCTGAAGTTACCGGTACACCGCCAGGTACTACTGGGCGCGTTATTGGGATTGATCGGAATGGCGGCGGTGTTCTGGCCGGAGTTGGAGGCGCTGGACCTGAGTGATGAGAATTTTGTCGCCCTGTTGTTGTGCCTGGCGGGTACCTGCCTGGCTTCCTTTGGCAACATTCTGGCCGTCTACCTCCAGCGCCGCCAGATTCCGGTGCTGGCAGGGAATGCTTACGGCATGATCTACGGGTCGCTGGTCATGTACCTGGCCGCCTGGTTGGGTGGCGTACCCATCACCGTGGACTGGAATCCGGTGTATCTGGGCTCGCTGGTGTATCTGGCGGTGTTTGGCTCTATCATTGCTTTCTGGGCCTATATCACCCTGATCGGCCGCATTGGTGCCGATCGGGCCGGCTACAGCAACTTGTTGTATCCGCTGGTTGCGCTGTTGATTTCCACACTGGTGGAAAGCTACCAGTGGAGCTTTGCTGCGATACTCGGGGTGGGTCTGGTGATGCTGGGAAATTGGCTCGTTATGCGGGCGGCAAAGGGGTAAAATCACAAAAAACTGTGCGCTGGTCCAACGGGAATCGCCATGGCGGGATTCAAAGTAAGCAAAACTCACAGCATGTCCAAAGAGGAAATACGCGAGGCTGCCGAGCTGCTGGCGGGCGAGCTGCAAACGCAGTACGGTTTGCGGCATCGCTGGCAGGGAGACACGGCCACATTCAGCCGTACCGGTCTGAATGGAAAACTCCGTATCGACGACGATTCCATCAGTGTGTCGATCAGGCTCGGTGTACTGGCCTCGGCCTTTGAGAGACCCCTGAAGCAGGCGGTGACCGACTATCTTGATAAATACGTTTCCTGAGCTGGGCCTGAGACAGTGGTTGGGCTGTGCCATGCTGGTAGTGTCCACGCTGACCTGGCTGGCCGTGCCGGTCATTGTGCTGCTGGATATGGCTGCCGCAGACAAGGTCGCCTGGGCAGGAGTCAGCTATGGGGTCTCGCTGGTCAGTTGGTGGCTGTGCCTGGTGCTGCTGGGGCCGGAGCTATTTACCCATGGCAAGAAATTGTGGCGGCGCCTTAAAACGGTTTTACATTTGCCAGCGGGTCCGGACCGTTGACCAACTCGGCAAAATCTTCCGCCAGCGCCAGGCTGGCATCGACGGCTATCTGCCAGTAGGCGACCCGCTCCTCGTGTTTCATATTGGGGATGTCTTTGCGATCGGGAATTTTCTTGTAGGGCAGGTTGGCCACATACCCGGGGGAGGGACATAGCAGTACCACCTTGTCCAGCAGGTCCGCACTGGCGCGGCGCCAGGGTAGAAATTTGTCAAACCAACCCGGTGTGATATCGGCACGAAAGTGAGGGTAGAGTACCAGGCCCTCACCGCGATAGTTGCTCAGGTCGAAGTGATAATCAACGATGCCGCCATCCCAGTACTGGCCCGGCGGGGCTCCCTCTATGTTTCGCTCGCCGGTCAGCACAAAGGGAATCGAACCGCTGGCGTGCAACACCGACACGGCATTGTGACGCATCAGGGGAGCATGCACAGTGAGAAAATCGTCGAACTTAAAGCCCAGCCTGTCCGGCTTGTGGGAGCTGAACACAACCCGCTGAAAACAGGCTTGCAGGGCTTTGCGGTGCACACTGTTCCAGATTGCTGCCTGGGCCAGGCCCAGTGCCTGTACGATGCCGTTGGCGCTGCCGGTAGGGCCGAGGCCGCGGGCAGTGACAATGTGGCTGCGAAAGCGCGGGTGGTTGCACAGGCTGGAGGGACCCGACTGCTCCAGAAATCCGTCCAGAATGTCCAGGCTGACCTGGCTGACATACTCCGGGTTGGGTTTGCTCCCCGGTTCGTAAAACTGATGCAGGTAAGCGTACTGCAGTTTTTCCAGTGCTTTTACCGGATCCCGCTGGGTCAGTGCAGCGTGGCGCCAGCTGCCGATGGAGGATCCGATCAGGTGCATCTCGTGTTGGGAGCGCTGCAGGAAGTCGCCGAACAGGAACCGGTCCAGCTGCGCCAGGGCCAGAAACTTGGCGCCGCCGGAGGCACCGATCATGGTCTGGAACAATTGCGGCTGCCAACCTTCCCGTTGCAGTGTGCGCCTGGCCGATTCGCCGGCGTAGACGCTCAGGGCCGGTTGCTCTTTAGTTGACACGTTAGTTGGCACTTTAGTTGGCACTTTTGTTGGTGCTGTCGTTGGCACCGCGGGCCTCGCGCGGGGTCTGGCCGGTCCACCTGATGTAGGCGCGGCGGAAATTGGAGACATCGTTGAATCCCACCATGTAGGCAATGGAGGCCAGCGGCAGCTGGGTGGATTTCAGGTAGTGGCTGGCATGCTCGGTGCGGACCTGGTCCAGTAATTGTTGAAAGGAACCCTGCTCTTCTTCCAGGCGGCGGCGATAGGTGCGCGGGCTGAAATTGAGCATATCGGCCACCAGGGGCATTTGCGGATAGTGACCTTCCAGTTTACGCAGCAGTTGCAGGGTTTGCTCGGTCAGTGTGTCCTGTTCCTCCAGATCCGCCAGCAGGCGCTGGCATTCCCGTTCGTACAGGTCCAGTAAAGCCGGGTTGGAAGAGGGCAGGGTGGTGTTTAGCCACTCCTCAGCAAAGGATATCCTGCCCTCCGGGCAATTGAAGTACAGCTCTTTGCCGAACAACGCATGGTACTCGTCGACGTAGTCGGGTTCCGGGTAGGGTAGCTCGAGGCGAAACTGCAGGACGGGCTGGTTCACCAGAAATTGCATGGTATTCACAATGGCCGAGAACAGCATTTCATGGCTGAACTCGACGCCCATGGTCTCGTAGGGTGAATTCGGGATCAGCCAGCAACGGCCGTCGTGCCGTTGATAATCCAGTTCCAGATTTGCGGCCAGGATGTGGTAATACTTGAGAAAAAAGTGCAGCACCTGACCCAGGGTTTCGCAGGTCATAAAGGCCTGGCCGACGGTAGCGTGAGCACTCAGGTTCAGGCGGGCGCCCAGGTGCAGGCCCAGGGCCGGATCGTTGGTCAGGCGATAGGCATTTTCGACAATTCGGGCAAAGTCCTCTTCGTCCACCCGGGCACCGATATTGGCCAGACCCGCAGCGGCGAGGCCGGTGCCCTCCAGCAGTGCGGCGCTGTCCGCACCGCGCTGTGCTGCCAGGTCGAGCAGGATGATTACGTACTGGGCGGGCGTGGAGCCCTTGGTTCTGGCCATATATGACCACATTTTGACAATATCTTACCTTGTCGTAAACCCCCCTGCGCCGCATAGTGGCAAATCACCCGAATGGAGGAATACCTGTGGAACTGACGTACACGGATAAAACACCGCGCAAAATCCAGAGCTTCAAGGGCTCCGACCGCAAACGCGGGCAGGAAGGCGACATTGATGACTTGCTGACCAGTTCCGATGTGGAGCATGTGGCAGAGATTTTCAATACCCCGCTGACCGGCAGTTACAACTGGAATTACAAGATTCAGGATGACCGGATCAAGAAGCTGTACGAGCTGGGTAAGGAACTGAACTGGAACGCCGAACTGGATATCAACTGGGACCAGCCCTGGCCCGAGGAAAATATTGAGCAGGGTGCCCAATTGATGAATCTGGCGGATTACCCGCCTTACATGGCGCTCAGCGATGAGCAAAAACAGGAGTTCTACGTCCACCAGAACGCCTGGAGCCTGTCCCAGTTTCTGCACGGTGAACAGGGAGCCCTGCTGGTGGCCTCACAGCTAACGGCCTGCGCGCCCACCTATAACGCCAAGCTCTACGCTGCCTCGCAGACCTTCGATGAGGCCCGCCACGTGGAGGCGTTCAACAAGTACATACAGCAGCGCATTGGTCTGATGTATCCGATCAATACCAGCCTCAAGAGCATCCTCGATAAAATCCTTACCGATTCGCGCTGGGACCTGAAGTTCATCGGCATGCAGATCATCATCGAGGGGTTGGCCCTGTCCGCTTTCAACACGGCCCGCGAAACCACGCCCGATCCCGTACTCAAGGAGCTGCTCTACCTGGTCACCCGCGATGAAGCGCGGCACGTGACTTTCGGCGTGAACTACCTGGAAGAATTCGTAAAAACCCTCAGCGAGGAAGAAAAGAACGACCGCGCCGAATTCGCCTACGAGGCCTGCGTGGTCGCCCGTGAGCGGTTGGTTGCCACTGATGTATTCCACCACTTTGGCTGGGATGTGGAAGAAGCGCGCCAGCGGGTGATGGAAGGCTTTGTCATGTCTACCTTCCGCAACCTGTTGTTCCAACGGGTCATCCCCAATCTCAAGCGTATCGGATTGATGACTGAGTCGGTGCGACCCAAGTTCGAATCCCTCGGTATTCTCGAGTTCGAAGAGCTGCCGGATGACGGTGACGTCGATTGGTCTGCCATGGAGCGGCCACTGGACACCGGCGAAGCCCAGTCCGTTGAGCAGCAGGCGTTGCAGGAACAGATCGAAAAGGTACTGAACGAAAAAATGGCGGCGGCCGCTGCAGATAGCGAAGCGGCTGCAACCGCCTGACGCATTCGGTTGTTCGGGTGGCGAAAGCCGCCTAGAATTTCCGCATGCGCATCACAATTATAGGAAGTGTCGTCTGGCTGGCAGTTACCTGGCCGGTTTTGCTGATGGCGCAAATCCCCGCGGAATCCCCAACCCCGTCTCCCGCTGAATCCGATCCAGGGTCCCGACCACTGCTGATATTACGGGATTCCGGAAACGCCAGTGACTCGACGGCCGCTCAGCCCACCGGATCAAGCACAGCGGTGGAGGTGGTAGCACCGATCACCGCTGTAACCGGCAAACCCGCCAACTCCGCCAACCCGCCGCTGATTCTGCGTGATGCTGGCACGGCAGCCCGCGCCCCGCGCGAGCTAGAGTCCGTGATCATGGATCTGCGCGAGCAGATGCGTGCCGTGGCCGCATCCAGCGTTACCGCGGCAGAAAAACAAGCCAGCGTTGAAAAAATTGTCAGTAAACACCCGCTGATTTTTCGCCAGCAATCCACGGAGATGCCCGCGGCGCGTCCACTGTCGGTGGAAGGTCTCATCGACCTGCTGGAACAGCGCTTGTACGAGATTGCGGTCGATGTCGCTCCCGATGAGGAGACGCGCAGAAATGTGCAAAAATCTGCCCCGACGGGAGAGGAACTGGAGCCATTGCGCCCCATCCTCATTGCGCCGAAGGTCCACCGCAGCAAGATTGTCGTCACCAGTGAAGCCGAAGCGCAAGCAGGCTATACCCCCTGGGGGAAAACTGCGGTCACGGCTCAGGAGGAACCGCAAGCGGGAGCAACATTGGATATCGAGGAAGTCCCCGAGGAGGATGTCGAGGAAGAGCTTGTCAAAGTCGAGTTTCTCGCCGATGAACAGGTGACGGCGGAAATGCACGATGACACCACCGTGCTGCGCAGCGTGGAGGACGATGAGGGCGACCTGGTGCTGTTCGATGCCCTGCACCTGTGGGTAGGTGGCTCGGTGCAACTGGATGTGTACAGCATGGAAGGACTGTTCCAGCACGATGAGGGGGGCGACCGGGACCGAGATGTAAGAATCCGCCGCGCCGAGGGCATCCTGCGCGCCACCCTGCTTGACCTGGGCGAAATCAAGCTGCAGTACGATTTTGATGCCACGATATTTCGCGACCTGTACTGGCGCTGGGTGTCAGACACAACGTCGCAGACGTTGACCGTCGGCAACCAGAAAGAAACCCTGGGTCTGGATTTCCTGATGGGCAATAAGTTCGGCACTGCCATGGAACGCTCGGCGCCGGCCTCGGCGTTTGGCGCTTATCGCAGCAAGGGCATTCGTTTCAATCGCTGGTTTGATCTCAGTCCGGATCAAACCCAGCTGGATGTGTGGGGAGAAAACCGCACTTACGTCACCAGCACCATCGGCATCTACACGGAAGATATCGAGAGTTCCCACGATACTGACTGGGCTGTGACCGGGCGCATCACCGGTGGCGCCCAGCGTCAGGATAATTCCAGTATTCACCTGGGAGTGTCCGGCAGTTACCGGGAGGGTGACTTTGATCGTATTGCACCGCGGCCGGAATTGCAGGAAGCCAGTCGTATCCTGCTGGCTGAGTTTGAGGCGAATGCCCAGGCGGTGGTCGGACTGGAAGCCATGTACTCACGGGGCTCCCTGCACAGCCAGGTTGAGTTCTATTACAGCGATTACCGGGGGGGCAAGGTGGATGCCGAGGGATTTGGCGGCTATGCCCAGCTGGGTTGGTTGTTTGGCGGCCACCAACGCAGCTATCGTGCGCGCTGGGGCCTGTGGGCGCCGGTGAACCCGCAGTCACAGCACGTTTTTGAGGTATTCAGCCGGCTCAGTTACACCCGCGGAGAAGACGACAACCACACCTGGAACGACCTGCGTCTGCTGACCGTGGGTGGTAGCTGGTATTAC
>JAPUKZ010000200.1 GCA_027295405.1 Gammaproteobacteria bacterium | reverse complement strand
CCGCTGTTACCACGCGCCTGTTACCACGCACCTGAGCCCAGGTCATTGATGCCCGCCGCTCAGCCGCTGCGATCGAGCAGGCGCGCCGGTATCGCCATCAGCACCATGCTGAGAATCAGGCCGATCACCGCTACATTGATGATCAGCGTATAGTTTTCACCGGTCATCAGTATCGCGGCAACGGCAGGACCGGTCGCCAGCCCCATCTTGGAAGCAAAGCCTCCAAGTGCTGCCATCTGACCGGCCTTGTCGAAGGCCGCACACATGTCCAGCAAGTAGGGGATAACAAAGGCCCAGGTTATCCCCACCGTACAATTTGCGAGGGCGTACATCCATGGCAGGCCACTCCAGTGCAGGGCGACAGACCGTAGTGCGACTGATCGATGAGCTGGAAACGTACTGCCGGGAGCAGGACACCACTTCCGCGGCGTTGGTGGGGCTTGCGCACCACAGCTGAAGGAGCCTGCTGCAAGGTCAATCCTGTCTACACTGACCCCAGTGCGGCTGGTGAATACTGTGTCCACCAAACTCCAGCAATCCTGTCACTCTCCTGGTCCTTCCCGTGAGCTGCTAAAAAATTAGCAGAAAGCATTGACTTTTCATGTCTATATGCTAATTTATTAGCATGATGCTAATATATTAGCAGGCAAAAACGAATGGAAAGTCACCATAACGTATCGCTCAGCCGCCGGGAACGCCAGATCATGGATGTGCTGTATGAATCCGGAGATTGTTCTGCTCGCGATATTCAGGCGGTTCTTCCAGCAGCTCCCAGTTATTCCACCGTGCGCGCCCTGTTGGCTATACTTGTGGATAAGGGCCATATCAAGCATCGGCAGGAAGGGGCGAAATACGTGTATTCCTCCGTACAGGCCGTAGGCAAGGTAAGAGAGGGGGCGGTTAGCCGGCTGCTAAAAACGTTTTTCGGCGGTTCGACCGTACAAGCGGTTACTGCCTTGTTGGGAATGAAGGCGGATTCCCTGAGTGATGAAGAGCTTGCAGAACTGTCTGCGTTGATCGAGCAGGCGAGGCAAAGGCGCACGTAGCGCGGAGATCGGGTATGGACCTGCACCCTTCACTGTTTACAGGTTTTTCGCTCATAGGCTTGTTGGAGCTATTTGGCAAGGGCGGTCTGGTACTGCTGGTAGGCTTCTATCTTGCATCACAGTTTTCCATGAGCCCTGCGTCCGTGAGACATCGGGTCTGGGTTGGTAGTTTGTTGTGCCTGGCATTGTTGCCCGTCCTCAGCTGGTTTGTGCCAATCTGGACATTGCCAGTTCTGAATAACCAGCGTGGACAGGAACTGATAGCCGCATATTCACTGCCTGGCGTGCTTCTAACTATCTACATCGTGGTCGCTGTGCTGCGGGGTTCGCTATTGTGTCTGGAGATATTGCGGATAGCCAGGATCTCCGCTGCTGCCGAGGAGGGCGGATCTGACTGGCGAGGGTTGATCACACCGCAGCTGCAATCCTCACGGTTGCGGATCAAACTTAGCCGCGACGTTGACTCGCCAGTTACCTGGGGCGTGCTTAATCCTGTAGTTTTGCTTCCTGCAACGGCAGTCGATTGGACTTCGGCGGATCGTCGAATGGTCATGAATCACGAAATTTCCCATATCGTGCGCGGCGATTGGTTGGCGCAGCTGCTCGCGCAATGGGTCTGTATCTTATACTGGCCGCTTCCCGGCATCGGCAGAGTTCTGGACAGGTTATCGCTGGAGGCCGAACAAGCCTGTGATGATTGCGTACTGGCTGCTGGCGCCTGTGCTCCCGAGTATGCAGCGCTGCTGGTGAGTCAGGCCCGTCTCACTGGTCTACCGGCGACGGTGGCACTCGGTCGGCCATCGGAATTGGGTCGGCGAGTGCGTAACATGGTGACCGGAATTTCCGATCACAGTTCTGAGTTGAACCAGCGGCGCTGGATGCTGCCACTGTGTACTTTACTGATGGTGCCGCTGGCCAGCTTGCATCTGGTTCCCGTACAGCCGAGCGACGACACTGGTTTGTTGTCTCGCAGGGTCTTCAGTTTCAACCTGCCGGCCGCTGACCCTGTCGCAAGCTCGGGCCAGTCATGGCACAAACCGGTACCGCCCACAGCAGTTCAAGCCGTCCCGGTTCGATCACCATTAACCGAGGTGATCTTCAGCGAAATGTACGAGACCCTGCCGGAATCTGTTGATGTTGCGAGTCCGGTTGTAGAGTTTGAGCTACTGCCCGTTGGAACCGCCAATGCCCAGCCAACCCACCGGGTGCTGCCGGTTTATCCCAGGCGCGCCATCCGTCGAGGACTGGAAGGGGATGTGGTGGTGCAGTTTACTGTTAACCGGTCAGGTCAGGTAAAGGCGCCACGAATCCTGGCGGCATTTCCCCCCGACGTGTTTGAGCAGGCTGTGATGGAAGCGGTAAGCCAGCAGCGCTATAGATGGCTGGGTGGCACCGGCGGCAGCACTGAACCTGAAATCGTCACGCAAATCTTCAAGTTTCGATTGGACGGTGATCGAAAAGAGAGCAAACCAACCATCCCCCCACCTTAGCTTCCAACTCCTATGCCAGTCCATCCTCGGCGGGGCGGACCTCCAGAAATACCAAGCGACTGTTGAATTTTAGCAACTTCGAGGGGCGTCTTACGCCTGAATTTGAGGGAGAAATACCATGTTAGCGATTTACTCACCGTGCGAGATATCGCGTTTTCTCAGCAGCCTCTGTTTATCCTTCGTCGTCACTCTGGGCCTTTTTCTGCTGATGCATCAACTAATAGCGGTACAGGTACCTGAGCTGGTGAGCACAATTGCTCGTGTTGCCCCCGTCATCCAGGAGCCACCGCCGGACATGGAGGTACAGTCGAATCCACCCCTACAGAAACCGGTGGATGCTGAGCCACCGCCCGAATGGCAACCGCGGTTGAGCACCATAGAAGCCTCGGAGCAAGTACTGCTGACTTTCGTAAACAAGGACGCCGTGTTAGACCGCCAGCAGATCTCCCACTCTGGCGGGGTCGGTATTGTGGTGATATTCAGGGTCGCTCCGGACTACCCTCTTCGAGCGGTTACGCGGGGCATTGAAGGTTTCGTCGATCTTGTTTTTGACATTACCCCCGCCGGGCAAACCACCAACATTCGTGTCATTGATGCCCAGCCGCAAGGTATTTTCGAAGAGGCGGCTATCAGGGCGCTTAAAAAATGGAAGTACAAACCGCCAATGGAAGATGGGGTGCCCTACGGCCAGGATAACATGACGGCACGCCTCACCTTCGAAATTGAGGACGCCTAGGAGGCTGGTATGGAAATTCAGCGACAACTATCAGATGATGATAAAGCCAGGGTTGATATGACTCCAATGTTGGATGTGGTGTTTATACTGCTGATCTTTTTCATTGTTACGGCATCGTTTATTCGAGCAACCAGTCTTGAGCTCAGAACCGC
>JAPUKZ010000020.1 GCA_027295405.1 Gammaproteobacteria bacterium | reverse complement strand
CCTTGAACTAATTCCTTGAACTAACTCATGGAACTAACTCATCGTACTACGCGGCCCTTTCAACAAATTTCACTACATCACTACCGCCACCGCGGAACACTTCCAGCAGTGCCTCTCGCTGGGTTGTCAATTTCTCCCGATTACCATCCTTGACGTGCCCGAAGCCACGCAACTGCATGGCTAACTCCGCCAGTTGCACTGCCACCGGATAGTTCTTGTCACTGAGGTTGGCGGTCAATTCCCCAACCAGCTGACTGTACTCTTCAATATCAGCACGTTCCCGGCGGCGCTCCGCGGTATGCCCAAACAGGTCCAGAGCGGTGCCGCGCAGGAAGCGGAATTTTGCCAACACCCAAAACAACTTCAGCGTCCAGGCCGGAAATTCACGCTTGCGCAAATGTCCGGTCAGCGGATCGCGTTTGGATAACAGGGGCGGCGCGAGATGGAAACGCAGGGTGTAATTACCCGTGAAGCGAGACGCCAGCTTGCGCTGGAATTCGCCATCACTGTAGAGCCGGGCCACTTCGTACTCATCCTTGTAGGCCATCAACTTGTACAGGCTTTTGGCAACAGCTTCCGTCAGCGCTTGGTCGGCAACCGTATCCGCCGCCTGCACCGGCTTGAGGAACGCCGCATAGCGCTCGCCGTAGGCGGCATTCTGATAGTCCGTCAAACGCTGTTGGCGGTCGGCGATCAGTTCCTCCAGGGTCTGGGGAGCTGCTGCTTGCGATGCCGCGCCCTCCGGCTCTATTGCCTGCATCACCCGTTCCGGTTGATGGGCGCAGCGCCGCCCCCACAGGAAGGCCTGCTTGTTGAAATCAACCGCCACTGCATTCAATTCGATGGCGCGCTCCAGTGCCTGCCAGGACACCGGCACCAATCCCTTCTGGTAGGAATATCCCAGCAAAAACAGGTTACTGCCGATAGAGTCCCCCAACAGGGATGTGGCGATACGGGTGGCGTCGATGAAAGAACATTTTTCCTCCCCCACTTCTGTACTCACCGACTGCTGCATTTCCGCCCCCGGGAATTGTGCATCGGGGTTGAGGATGAAGGCCGCCGTCGGCACTTCTGCGCTGTTCACCACCGCGTGGGAGCGCTCCGCATCCACTTTGCCGAGGGCTTCGTAGGTTGCCGTCACCGCCAGGTCGCAGCCCAACAGCAGGTCCGCCTCACCCGCCGGAATCCGCACGGCCTTGATATCATCCTGTTTGCCGGCTACCCGCACATGGCTGATCACGGCACCGAATTTCTGGGCCAGGCCGGTCTGGTTCATGGTGGCGCAACCCTTGCCTTCAATGTGTGCCGCCATGGCCACCAGCGCCGTTATGGTCAATACCCCGGTACCACCAATCCCGGTGATTACAGCATTCCAGGGCCGCTCCAGTGAGGGCAACGCGGGTTCCGGCAGCGGATCAAATACCACCTCATTCCGGCTGGAGTCGGGCCGCCGCAGTTCGCCGCCGTGCACGGTGACAAAACTCGGACAGAAACCCTCAACGCAACTGAAATCCTTGTTGCAGGCGCTCTGGTCTATTTGACGCTTGCGCCCCAGTTCAGTTTCCAGGGGTAACACCGACAGGCAATTGGATTTCAGGCTGCAATCACCGCAGCCCTCGCACACCGCATCGTTGATAAAGGCGCGTTTAGCGGGATCTTCCAAAATCCCCTTTTTGCGTCGGCGCCGTTTTTCAGCGGCACAAGTCTGCTGGTAGACGATCACCGAGACGCCTTCGTACTCGCGGAGTTCCCGTTGCAGCGCATCCAGGTCCTGGCGGTGATGCAGACTGTAGCCGGGAACCTCTGCAAACTGCCCGCGCCAGGCAGCTGGTTCGTCGCTGACCAGTGCAATTCGGCGAATGCCTTCCCCCCGCAGCTGTAAGATCAGATCTGCAACGGACAACTCACCGTCGATGGGTTGACCACCGGTCATGGCCACGGCGTCGTTGTAGAGAATCTTGTAGGTGATGTTTACCCCGGCGGATACCGCTGCGCGAATCGCCAGCAGTCCGGAGTGGAAATAGGTGCCATCACCCAGGTTCTGGAACACATGTTTGATCTCGGTGAAAGGTGCCTGGCCGATCCAGCTCACACCCTCCCCGCCCATCTGGCTGAAGGTGAAAGTGTCGCGATCCGGCATCCAGGTCGCCATGTAATGACAACCGATGCCGCCCAGGGCGTGGCTGCCCTCGGGCACCCGGGTCGAGGTGTTGTGGGGGCATCCGGAACAAAAATGTGGCACCCGTTCCGCCGTACTGCGAGGGGCTGCCAGGGAACGCTCCTTGCGCTCCAGGAAATCCAGGCGCGCATCCATGGCTTCCGACTGGTAGTAACGCTGGATGCGTCCGGCAATCACACGCGCCACCATGGCCGGGGTCAGTTCCCCCAGGTTGGGCAACAAATCGCGTCCGACTTCGTCGAACTCACCGATAACCCGCGGCCGTTCAGCCACCGGCCAGTTGTAGAGCTGGCCGGTGAGCTGATCTTCTATGATGGAGCGCTTCTCCTCCACCACCAGAATTTCTTCCAAACCCTTGGCAAATTCGTGGGTGGTATGCGGTTCCAGCGGCCAGCTCATACCCACCTTGTAGACGCGCAGGCCGATTTCCGCCGCCAGCGCCTCGTCAATGCCGAGATCCTCCAGCGCCTGCATCACATCCAGGTAGGCCTTGCCGGTGGTAATTACGCCGAAGCGGGCTTTGGGGCTATCCACCACGATGCGATTGAGGCGGTTGACCCGGGCAAACTCCCGTGCCGCATAGATCTTGTATTTGTTAAGCCGCAGTTCCTGCTCCAGGGGCTTGTCAGGCCAGCGCGCGTGTACCCCGTCCGCCGGCAACTCAAAATCCTCGGGTATGACAATATCGATGCGGCCCGGGTCAATTTCCGCGGAAACGGCCGAATCCATGTTTTCGGTGATGGCCTTCAACGCCACCCAGCAACCGCTGTAGCGGGATAACTCCCAACCGTAGATACCGAGATCCAGTACTTCCTGCACATTGGCGGGATTCAGTACCGGGATGGAAGCGCCGATAAACATGTGCTCCGACTGGTGCGGCAAGGTAGAAGACTTACAGGCGTGATCATCGCCGGCTACCGCCAGCACGCCGCCGTACTTTGAGGTACCGAAGGCGTTGGCGTGCTTGATCACATCCATGCTGCGATCCACGCCGGGGCCTTTGCCATACCACATGCCGAACACGCCGTCGTATTTCGCGCCGGGAAAAAGATTCGTTTGCTGGCTACCCCAGACCGCGGTCGCCGCCATGTCTTCATTGATGCCGGGCTGGAAGTGCACATTGTGTTGCTCAAGCCAGGGTTTAGCCTTCCACATGGCCTGGTCAACGCCGGCCAGGGGTGAGCCGCGATAGCCGGAAATAAAGGCGGCGGTATTCAGCCCGCGGCTGAGATCACGCTGGTGTTGCAACATGGGCAGGCGCACCAGCGCCTCAATACCCGTCATGTAGGCACGCGCTGTATCCAACGCGTACTTGTCATCCAGCGACACTTGCCTCAACAAAGGTTGTGCAGATTGAGCGGCCATGGCAACACCCGACTTTGGTGAATATCGTTTTGACTATAGTACGGATGAAGCGGGGAAATGTTATTTTATTTATGTGGTTATTACCGCTTATAATGCATAACTATTTCGATTAATTATCCTTCCGGGGTTTATTTATGCCACTATCGTTGAGTAAAACCGATATCCATATCCTCAGGCAATTGCAAGCGGATGCCAGTATCAGCACCGGCGCTTTGGCCGAGCGCCTGAATCTCTCCCAGTCACCCTGCTGGCGCCGCATCAACCGGCTCGAATCCGAAGGCATCATCCGCCACCGCGTGGCCCTGCTGGACCGGCGCGCCCTGGGGATGGAGGTGGTCGTGTTCGCCACCGTCAGTCTGACCGCCAACGGCCGCCAAAATCTGGAGGCCTTCGAACAGGAAATTGTCGTCCACCCCGAGGTCATGGAGTGCTACACCATGGCCGGGATATGGGATTACATGCTGAAAATAGTCACCCGCAATATCGCCCACTATGAGGAATTTGTGCGCAATACTCTCACTACCAGCCCCTCTATTCGCGAACTGCATTCACACATGGCAGTAACAGAAATTAAAAACAGCACAGAATTGCCGCTGGAAACCCAGTTATAATTTGCACCATGTCACGACCACACCCGGGCCATCCCACCAACCCCAACTACGGCAGCGG
This sequence comes from Gammaproteobacteria bacterium, assembly GCA_027295405.1. Classification (GTDB taxonomy): domain Bacteria; phylum Pseudomonadota; class Gammaproteobacteria; order Pseudomonadales; family Halieaceae; genus JAPUKZ01. The sequence continues at coordinate 11,813 of JAPUKZ010000020.1, read as the reverse complement.
CCTGTACCGTCGCCGTATCAGGCTCACTCAGGGCAATCAGCAGACACTCGGCGACGAGGTGCGCGATTTCAGCGATACGCCTGAGCAATTCCTGACATTCAAGTAAATGCAAAGCAAGCTTCCCGACTGCGGCACCACGATTTTCACCGTCATGTCAGCGCTGGCAGCCCAGTGCAATGCGCTCAACCTGTCCCAGGGTTTCCCGGATTACGACGGCCCGTTGGCCCTGCGCCAGGCCCTGGCGCGGGCAGTGATGGACGGCAACAACCAGTACCCGCCCATGGCGGGACTGTTGCCACTGCGGGAACAGATCAGCGCAAAATTACACCGTTACTATCACGTCAATGCCAGCGCGGACAACGAGGTCACCGTGACCCCGGGCGCAACCGAGGCGATCTACTGCGCCATTACCGCCTGTATCCAACCGGGGGACGAGGTCATTGTTTTCGACCCCTGTTATGACAGTTATGAGCCGGGCATCCAACTGGCCGGCGGCATCACCCGCCACATTCCCATGAGCGAACCGGATTTTCGGATCGACTGGGACCAGGTGGAGGACGCCGTCACTCCGCGCACGCGCATGATTATGGTCAACTCCCCCCACAATCCCAGCGGCGCTATTCTCAGGCACGAGGACCTGAGCGCACTGGAAGCGCTGGCGGTAACCCATAATCTCACCATCATCAGCGATGAGGTGTACGAGCACTTGCTGTTCGACGGTGAGCAACACTGTTCGGTGTTGCAGTACCCGGGCCTGCGCGAGCGCAGCTTCGCGGTATTTTCCTTCGGTAAAACGTTTCACGTTACCGGCTGGAAAACCGGTTACTGCGTGGCGGCGCCGGAGCTCACCGTGGAGCTGCGCAAGATCCATCAGTTTGTGACCTTTGTCGCGGTGAACCCGATACAACAGGCGCTGGCGGAGTTTATGCAGGCCGAGCCCGACTACCCCGCCGGACTGGCCGACTTCTACCAGCAAAAGCGCGACCTGTTCTGCGAGCTGCTGGCCGCGTCCCGCTTTGGCCTCAGTCCCAGTGAGGGCACCTACTTCCAACTGCTGGATTACGCGGCAATTTCCACCGACGCGGACACCGATATGGCCAGCCGCCTGACCCGGGAGCGGGGCATCGCCTCGATTCCGGTGTCTGTGTTTTGCCAGCAACCGCTCACGGGCAGCTACCTGCGATTCTGTTTCGCCAAGAGTGAGACCGTACTGCGGCAAGCGGCGGAGATACTATGCGCGATCTGACCATCAGCCTGTTGCAACGGGAACTGGCATGGGAGGACGCTGCGGCCAACCGCAGGGTTTTCCAACAGGATCTGGCACAACTCGCGGGAAAAACCGATCTGGTTATTCTGCCTGAGATGTTCACCACCGGTTTTTCCATGCGCGCCGAGATTATTGCCGAGAACGAGGCGCAAGCAACGTTGCCCTGGATGATCGAACAGGCCCGCGCCCACGACTTCGCCATCACCGGCTCCCTGGCCGTGCGCAGCGGCGAAGGCATCTACAACCGCCTGCTGTTTGTCACCCCCGACGGGGAAGTCAGCCACTATGACAAACGCCATTTGTTTCGCCTGTCCGGCGAACACCGGCACTACCGGGCTGGAACTGAAAGACAGCGGGTGAGCTGGCGCGACTGGCGCATCTGCCCGTTGATTTGCTACGACCTGCGCTTCCCGGTGTGGAGTCGCAACGCGGGCGATTACGACCTGTTGATCTTCGTTGCCAACTGGCCCGCCAAACGCCGCTTACACTGGCGCCAGCTATTGATCGCCCGGGCTATCGAAAACCAGAGTTATTGCGTGGGTGTGAACCGGGTCGGCAGTGACGGCAACCGTATCGATTACTGCGGCGACAGCCTGGTGTTGGCGGCTGACGGGAAGATGCTGCTGGACTGCGAGGCCGAGGCAGGGGCGTTCACTGTGTCCCTGGACGCCACCGCCATGAACGAATATAGACGCAAATTTCCCTGCCACGAGGACGCAGACAATTTCAAATTAACCTAGCGATACCCAAATCACGGGGCAGCGGCAGTAACCGAACTCCCCTTGCTCCATGGCTTTGAGCACCAGCATTACCCGGTTCAGGTGGGCGCGCATGTGGGACTGAGTGGCTCATCCGGCAACGGCTGTCACCAATCCATGCACTGTTTGACGAAGGGTATCGAGAGCTGCCGCTGATGCACCAGGGATTCCCGGTCCAGTTGGTCCAGCACCGCCATCAGGTCGGTCAGGGAGCGCGGGGCCCGGGCCAGGATAAAGGCGGCGACTTCCCGCGATAGCTGCAGGCCGCGGCGACTGGCGCGAAAACGGAGAATGTCCAGTTTGTCTTCATCACCGGGTTCAGGTAGCTGCATTATCACTCCCCAGCTCAGCCGGGATCGCAGGTCCGGCAGTTGCACACGCAGGTTTCTGGGCGCATCGCTGGCACTGAACAGTAAACGGGCGCCACTTTCCCGGGCCCGATTACAGAGATGAAACAGGGCCAGCTCCCAGGCCGCATCCCCTGCCACCGCATCCAGGTCATCCAGGCAGATCAACGCCATCCGCTCGACATCCGCCAGCACCTCCGCCGCCGGCAGGTTGACAAATTGCTCTAACGCCAAATACAGGGCACTACCGGCAGGCTGCTGGTGGCAGGCCGCTTGCAGCAGGTGGCTGCGGCCGCAGCCAGCCGGGCCGTACAGGTAAATAGCGGGTTCGCCATCCGCCTGTAGCTGATGCTCGAGCAATGACAACAGGGGACCAAGAGCGGGCAGGAAGTGAAAGTTTTCCAGCGTGGCATCATCCCGCAACCGCACACCCAGCGTTAATTGCACGGCACTGTTACCCACCGGGAGAATCCACGTCCTCATACAGGTCGCTGTCCATGTAATAACCGTGCACATGGCGCAGGAACACCATAACCACCGCCGCCACCGGCAGCGCCACCAGGATACCGACGAAGCCCGCCAGCTGTCCTCCCGCCAGTATCGCGAATATCACTGCCACCGGATGCAGGCCAATTCGGTCACCTACCAGAATCGGGGTCAACAGATAGCCTTCGATCATTTGCCCGACGCCGAACACCAGACCAACCCAGAGCAGGACACCCCATTCCTGGAATTGCACCAGCGCCGCCACACTGGCTAATATCACCCCGACAAAGGTTCCCAGGTAAGGGACCACACTGGCCAATCCGGCGACCACGCCGATCAGAAAAGCCAACTCCAGGCCCACGGCCCAGAGCCCGGCGGCGTAGATACAGCCCAGCGCTAACATGACCAGAAACTGGCCGCGCAGGAACGCACCGATCACTTCATCACATTCCTCGAACAAATCGGCGACTCCGGGTTGCCAGCTTACCGGCAGCAAGCCCAGGGCCTTTGGCACCAGCTTGTCCCAGTCCCGTAACAGGTAGAAAGCCACCACCGGAATCAGCACCAGATTGCCCAGTGAAATCATGAAATTGATACCCGAGCCGGTGATATAGGCACCGGCACTCGCCACTAGTTTGCCCACTGACTGCCAGTTCTCCGCCAGTTTCTCCTTCATCTCCAGCATCGGTAGCTGCTGCTGGGGCAAGTCCAGCTTGTGCTGCACCCAGGGGACAGCCACTCCGGCAAACCACTCATACATGGCCGGCAGTTTGTGGACCAGTGTATCCAGCTGCTGGGCCAGCAGGGGAATGGTGACCAGCAAGGTCATCAGCACCAGCGCGCCGATCATGGCGAAAACCAGGGTTGCGGCAAGCGCGCGGCTGCAGCCCAAACGCTGCAGACGATCGGCCAGGGGATCACCCAGATAGGCGATCAGGCCACCAACCACGAAGGGCGAGAGTACGGGGCGCAGCTGGTTCACCAGCAGTATGGCCAGCAGCAACAAACCAAGCAACAGGAACCAGCGTCGGGCTGCGGTGTCCATGACCGTTGTCAGGGGCTCCATCGGTAAACCAGTTCAGCGGCGGGCAGTGTGGCATCCAGAGGCTCAAACTGCAGCAGCCGCCGCAACTTGCCCTTCAGGGCGATAACCCGTTGTAACTGCTCTGGCTGGAGTTGGGCGTTCACGCGGAACACCACCGTGTCGCCACCGGCGTACTCGACCACCGCTGCATCAACCAGTTGCACCGCCTCCAGGTGGTCCAGGCTGGCGCGGTAATCGGCGTAGCGATGCAGGCCGTCCACCCGCACCAGTATGCCGTCCCCGGCGGTACCCGTCGGAGCAACGGCATAACGCGCCGCCATAGCCTCCGCCGCCAGATGTACCCCGGAACTCACGAAATCGTCCAGCGGCTCTCCGTATTCTGTAATCGACCTGCTCTCGTTCTCCCACAGGTACAGCCAATCGCCCATCCAGCGCTGGTCAGAGAGCGCACGCAATCGGCCAACCAGCACATCTTCGTTGTGGTAGCGCCGGGATGCCCGGACTATAGGCAAACTGTTCAACTGCCACAGATCATGCACCGTGACCGCCAGCGTATCCTGCAAATCATAGAGCGGAAATTCCACCGGCACACCGCGCCGCTGGAACTCAGCACGAATCACGGCCAGCAGCTCCAGATAAGAGTCGTTGGCGGCGAAGTTCCGGCCGGTGGCGTCATCCACCACCAGCCACACCAGTACCGGTGGCCGGTTCGCCGACCACAGCGGTAGCAGCGCCTGGGTAAGCACCTCGGTCACGAGTTGTTGGTCAAATTGAACCTCCAGCTCCAGCGTGTTCCGCTGCGGACGCCGGTACTGATATTGCTGCATGTAGCTCTGGGCACGATCCAGCGCCTCGCTGACCTCGGGATCGCGCAACACCTCGCGACTGCCGGACACCTTGACCAGTACCTGCGCCAGGCCTCTGCGGGTGGCCCGGCTCAATTGCCGGGCACTGTGATCTTCTACCGGCACAACGGCCCGGTAAAGGTTTTCAACCTCGGCGGCACCCGCACTAAAGGGGCACAGCAGGGCCAACACAAGGCTGAGGAAAAGGTGTTGCAGTCGCACGCGGGCTACCATCACTTGTCGGGCTGAGCATTTTAGGGAGCCTCTGAACAAGTAAAGGGTGCTTGTTCAGAGGCTCCCTAGTGTACTGCATCGTGATTAGTGGCGCATGCGGAGACAGACCGGGCTTGAGTAGCAGCAAACCCTGCTGTATTTGCCAGTTGGACAAGCTAGAATAGCGCCTTTTTCACGCCCCGGCTTTAGCCATGACCCGTCCCAGCAAAAAGCAGTCTCTCAGCTACAAGGACGCCGGCGTCAACATCGATGCCGGCAATGAACTGGTACAGCGAATCAAAAGCGTAGCCAAACGCACCCGGCGACCGGAAGTGATGGCCGGACTAGGTGGTTTTGGCGCCCTGTGTGAACTCCCAACGGGCTACAGGGAACCGGTCCTGGTAGCCGGAACAGACGGGGTTGGCACCAAGCTGCGACTGGCCATGGAACTGGGCAAACACGACACCATCGGTATCGACCTGGTCGCCATGTGTGTCAATGATCTGGTGGTAGCGGGGGCTGAGCCCCTGTTTTTCCTCGACTACTATGCGACCAGCGCCCTGGCGGTAAAAACCGCGGTAGACGTGATCGAGGGCATCGGCCGCGGCTGCGAATTGGCCGGTTGCGCCCTGGTCGGCGGCGAGACCGCGGAAATGCCGGGCATGTACGCGGGTGAAGACTACGACCTGGCGGGCTTTTGCGTGGGCGTTGTGGAGAAATCCGCGATTATTGACGGCAGCACCGTGAACCCCGGCGACAGCCTGATCGGCCTGGCTTCCAGCGGCCCGCACTCCAACGGCTACTCCCTGATTCGCAAGATCATCGAGCTTAGCGGTGCCGACCTGCAACAACCACAGGCAGACAGCAGCCTGGGAGAAGTTCTGCTGACCCCCACCCGGATTTATGTCAAAGCCCTGTTGCAGTTGTTTCAGACGCTGCCGGTAAAAGCACTCAGCCACATCACTGGTGGCGGCCTGTTGGAAAACCTGCCCCGGGTGTTGCCGGACAATGCCTGCGCCAGGATCGACACCGGCAGCTGGCAGTGGCCAGCTATTTTCAACTGGCTGCAGGAACAGGGTGGCGTTGCCGGCGATGAGATGTACCGCACCTTCAACTGCGGTGTGGGTATGGTGGTCTGTGTGGCTGGGGAGCATACCGAGCAGGCGTTGCAGGTGCTGCAAGCTGCGGGCGAGCGGGCCTGGTTGCTGGGCGAAATTGGCGTCGCCGAGAGCGGCGATGAGTTGGTGATCCTGAGCGACACATGAACACTGCGGTCATTATCTCCGGCAGCGGCTCAAACCTGCAGGCCTTCATAGATGCCTCACAGAACGGCCAACTGGACGCCAGGCTTGCAGTTGTACTCAGCAATCGCGCGGACGCTTACGGCCTGCAACGCGCCGCGCATGCGGACATTGCCGCGGTAACCGTTGACCACCGCGACTATTCGCGGCGGGAAGATTTTGATCAGGCGATGCTACAGGCGCTGGCGCCCTACGCGGTGGACCTGATTATCCTGGCCGGGTTCATGCGCATCCTCACCCCGGTTTTTATCAGCGCCTACCGCGGCAGATTACTCAATATTCACCCTTCCCTGCTGCCAAAATATCCGGGCTTGAATACTCACCAGCGCGCGCTGGATGCAGGTGATGAAGAGGCGGGCGCTACCGTACATTTTGTTACCGAAGAGCTGGATGGAGGACCGCCCATCCTGCAGGCCAGTGTGCCCATCGTCAGCGGTGACGACAGCACCGCCCTGGCGGCGCGCGTATTAGAGCAGGAACACCGGATTTACCCCGCTGCGGCACAGTGGTTTGCGCAGGGTCGACTGGAGTTGAGCGGTGCGACCGCGCTGTTGGACGGTGCCCCGATTCCGGCGTGTGGCGTGCGCTTTCAGGCCCAGGGAGCTTCTGAATAGTTCTCAGGCCTTGGGCAGAGTAACCCCCGTCTGCCCCTGGTATTTGCCGCCCCGATCCGCGTAGCTGGTCTCACAGATTTCATCTGCTTCGAAGAACAGCATTTGCGCGACCCCCTCGTTGGCATAAATCTTGGCGGGCAGGCTGGTGGTGTTGGAAAATTCCAAGGTGACATGCCCTTCCCATTCCGGCTCCAGAGGGGTCACATTGACGATGATACCGCAGCGGGCGTAAGTGGACTTGCCCAGGCAGATAGTCAAAACGCTGCGCGGAATACGGAAGTACTCGATCGTCGAGGCCAGGGCAAAGGAATTGGGCGGGATAACACAGTAGTCGCCTTTGATATCGACAAAACTTTTCTCATCAAAGGCCTTGGGGTCCACCGTTGCCGAGTGGATATTGGTGAACACCTTGAAGTGGTCGGAGCAGCGCACATCGTAGCCGTAACTGGAGGTCCCGTAGGAAATCAGGCGTTCCTCGCCGGCGTAGCGGACCTGGTCCGGCTCAAACGGCTCGATCATGCGCTGCTCCCGGGCCATGCGTCGAATCCATTTGTCTGCCTTGATACTCATGTCGTCGTCCCGTAGTGGGGAGCCTCTGATCAAGTCATGCAGAGGTGCTATAGACTTGTTCAGAGGCTCCCTAATCGTTGCTGATGATAATTTTCGGCATCACCCGATCATCCCCACCGCCCAGGGTAGCGGCGATGCGTTCGGCAATCTGGCGGTACACGGCACTGATCTCCGAGTCGGGCTCAGCGATAACGGGGGGGTGACCCGCATCGGTCTGCTCACGAATGGATACCGCCAGAGGCAGGGAACCCAGCAGCGGCACCCCGTATTCGCGGGCGATGCGCTCACCACCGTCCGCGCCAAAAATATGTTCACTGTGGCCGCATTGGCTGCAGGTGTACCGGGCCATGTTTTCCACCACGCCCAGCACCGGAATATCCACCTTGGCAAACATTTCAATGCCTTTGCGGGCGTCCATCAGTGCTATGTCCTGGGGCGTGGTCACAATCACCGCACCGGCCACTGAGGCTTTCTGGGACAGGGTCAGGTGGATGTCGCCGGTGCCGGGCGGCATGTCGATGACCAGGTAATCCAGCTCGCCCCACAGGGTATGCTCCAGCATCTGCTGCAGGGCGCCACCCGCCATGGGGCCGCGCCAGACCATCGGTGTGCTATCGGTGACCAGATAGGCCATGGACATGGTCTGCAAGCCGTGGGCGGCAACCGGCAACAACCATTGACCGTCTTTCTGATCGGGCCGGGTGCCCTCGGCAACGCCCAGCATGATCTGCTGGCTGGGGCCGTAGATATCAGCATCCAACAGACCTACCACGGCACCATTGGCCTTAAGCGCCAACGCCAGGTTCACCGCCGTGGTGGATTTGCCCACCCCACCCTTGCCAGAGGCGATTGCTATAATGTGCTTTACTTTGTCCATCATCCGCAAACCCGCGCGTGAATCGGTGCGCTAGTATAAGGATTGCGGCTGCCACCCACAAACCAAATCAGCACCTCGCTAACCCGGCAGTAGCGGCTGATGAAATTGGCGGTCAAACCCGCTATAGTAGCGCCCCTTTTTTGCCTGCACAGAGAACGCTATTCATGCCTGAACTCAAGCCTGAACAACGGGTTCGCGACATACTGGTAACCAGCGCTCTGCCTTACGCCAATGGCTCACTCCACCTGGGCCACCTGCTGGAGCAGGTACAGACCGACATCTGGGTTCGTTTCCAGAAATCCCGCGGCCACAACTGCACCTATGTCTGTGCCGATGACGCCCACGGCACCGCCATCATGTTGATCGCCGAACAACTGGGCATCAGCCCAGAGCAGCAAATTGAGCAGATGCACGCAGAGCACCTGCGCGACAGTAACGACTTTCTGATAGGTTTCGACAATTTCCACAGCACCCACACGGAAGAAAACCGTTTTTTCAGCGAGCAGATCTACACCCGCCTGCGCGACAACGGCCATATTGTCCAGCGCGAAATCACCCAGGCCTTTGACCCGGAGCGGCAACTGTTTCTCTCGGACCGCTATATCAAGGGTAGCTGCCCGCGCTGCAAAACTGCTGACCAGTATGGCGACAACTGCGAAGCCTGCGGCGCCACGTACAGCCCGGCTGACCTGATCGACCCGGTTTCCGTCCTGTCCGGTGCCGCCCCCATCGAGAAAAAAAGTGTCCACTATTTCTTCACCCTGCCTGCATTTACCGAAATGTTGCGGGAATGGACCAACAGCGGCACCTTGCAAACACAGATTGCCAACAAACTGAAGGAGTGGCTGGACGCGGGCCTGAAGGAGTGGGACATCAGCCGCGACACACCCTATTTCGGCTTTGAGATTCCGGATGCCCCCGGCAAGTATTTCTACGTCTGGCTGGATGCGCCGATCGGCTACATGGCCAGTCACAAGAACCTGTGTGAGCGGGATGGGGTCGACTTCGACAGCTACTGGAGTACCGACTCCAAAGCCGAGCTGTATCACTTTATCGGCAAGGACATCATCAATTTTCACGGCCTGTTCTGGCCGGCCATACTCTCCTCCGCTGACTATCGCACCCCCACTGCTATCTACACGCACGGCTTCCTCACCGTTAACGGCACCAAAATGTCCAAGTCCCGCGGCACCTTCATCAAGGCCCGTACCTACCTTGAACACCTGGATGCGGAATACCTGCGCTACTACTTCGCCGCCAAGCTCAACGGGTCCGTGGACGACATCGACCTGAACCTGGAAGACTTCGTGCAACGGGTCAACTCCGATGTAGTCGGCAAGGTGGTTAATATCGCCAGCCGCTGCGCCGGTTTTTTGCGCAAACAGTTCGACAACACCCTCACCGAAAGCTGTGCCGAGGAAGCCTTGCTGGCGGACTTCATCGCCGCCGGCGATGGCATTGCGGAGCTCTACGAGCAGCGCGAATTTGGCAAAGCCATACGCGAAATTATCGCCCTGGCGGACCGCGCCAACCAGTATATCGACGAGAAAAAACCCTGGGTGCTGGCCAAACAGGAGGGCGCCGAGGCCGAGGTGCACGCCGTCTGCTCCATGGGGATCAACCTGTTCCGGGTACTCATGGTGTACCTGAAACCGGTACTACCTGCGATGGCGGAGAAATCCGAAGCATTTCTGCAGGGCGGCCTTGACTGGGACCAGCGCTTGCAGCCCCTGCAGGGACACCGCATCGCCAAATTCAAACCCCTGATGACCCGCATCGAAACCCAGCAGGTGGAGGCGGTAGTGGCAGCCAGCAGGGAAGAACAGGCGCAGGCCGAATCGGCCAAAGCTCCTGTGGAGGAGACGTCTGTGGAGGAGAACAAGCCCGTGTCCAACATCATTGAGTACGATGACTTTGCCAAAGTGGAACTGCGTATCGCCGAGATCATCGCCGCCGAGCCGGTGCAGGGGGCTGACAAATTGCTACAACTGACGCTCAATCTCGGGGACAGCCAGCGCCAGGTGTTCGCCGGCATCAAGGAAGCCTACCCCGATCCGGCCCGGCTGGTGGGCAAGCTTACGGTCTGTGTGGCCAATCTGGCACCCCGAAAAATGCGTTTCGGTGTGTCCGAGGGTATGGTGCTCGCCGCCGGCCCGGGCGGAAGCGACATCTACCTGCTGGAACCGCATCCCGGGGCCACCCCGGGCATGCGGGTCAAGTAAGTCTTAACAGGGATCGGTGAGGCGGGCTTGGTGATATGATGGGGGGTTCCGGGATTGAGAAATTCGGGGATTACTATTGACTAATAGTTATTAGTTAATCGCGAGCCGAGACCATGTTGGCTGATTATTCCATATTGCTGATCGGGGCCATCCTGGTTAACAATTTTGTACTGGTACAGTTCCTGGGGCTGTGCCCGTTCATGGGTGTGTCCAACAAACTGGAAACCGCCATGGGCATGTCCATGGCGACCACCTTTGTGCTTACCCTGGCCTCGGCCTGCAGTTACCTCACTTACAACTACCTGCTGGAACCCCTGGGCCTGGCCTACCTGAAAACCATCTCCTTCATTCTCGTCATCGCGGTGGTGGTCCAGTTCACCGAGATGGTGGTGCGCAAATCCAGCCCCTTGCTGCATCGGGTGCTGGGGGTTTACCTGCCCCTGATCACCACCAACTGCGCGGTGTTGGGCGTAGCCTTGTTGAATATCAACCGGGAACACAACTTCCTGCAATCGCTGTTCTACGGCTTCGGCGCCGCAGCAGGATTCTCGCTGGTTCTGGTCTTGTTTGCGGCCATGCGTGAACGACTGGCGGTTGCGGACGTTCCGCTTCCCTTCCAGGGTCCCGCTATCGGCATGATCACGGCGGGCCTGATGTCTTTGGCCTTCATGGGCTTTGCCGGTCTGGTCTAAGCGGTATGTATGAACTCATTGCCCAGTACCCCTTCCTCGCTGCCCTGTTGGCGCTGGTCGGCCTGGGTGTGACATTCGGCGCGTTACTGGGCTATGCCGCGGTGAAATTCAGGACCGAGGGCAACCCCATTGCCGATCAGATCAACAACATCCTGCCGCAGACCCAGTGTGGCCAATGCGGTTACCCGGGTTGTCGCCCCTATGCCAACGCCATCGCCGATGGCGAGGCAATCAACCACTGTCCACCCGGCGGCGAAGCCACCATCGCCCAACTCGCCGATCTGCTGGATGTGGAAGCGATCCCGTTGGATGAAGAGCACGGCGAGGAAAACAAGGCGGTAATCGTGGCCTTCATTCGCGAGGACGAGTGTATCGGCTGCACCAAGTGCATCCAGGCCTGTCCGGTAGACGCCATTCTCGGCGCCGCCAAGCAAATGCACACGGTGATCGCCAGCGAGTGCACCGGCTGCGACCTGTGCGTAGAGCCCTGCCCGGTGGATTGTATCGATATGATCAGCGAGCCAATTACCGTCCGCACCTGGCACTGGGAACTGCCCAAGCCGATACCCGATGAGT
>JAPUKZ010000002.1 GCA_027295405.1 Gammaproteobacteria bacterium | reverse complement strand
GAGGTCCTCTTCCACCGAGGGGGCCGCCAGCATGGCCAGGATGATCACAGACGCCGATTAGTAGTGATACTGCTGGGCCATATTCAGGCCGACGCAGGGGTTATTGGAATGCTTGACCGCCGCCTCAAACAAATTCGCCACCTTGTACAGCGGAATCGGGTAGACGTATTCCTCCTCGCTGTCGGAGGGTATGTTGCATTCGTTGAAAATCGGCTCCGGATCTATCCCGCGATCCATCAGGTAGTTCCTGATGTAGACAATAAATCGCGGTGATAGAGTCGGTTCCAGCTCCATAGGCACTAACGTTTGTCGACGATGCGCTGGGCCTTGCCTTCAGAGCGCGGAATGCCTCCCGGCTGATGTACGCGAATAGCGGCGGATATGCCGACATAGGATTTGACGCGGTGCTTGAGATCAGCCGCCGCCGCCTGCTCGGCAGCAGCGTCACAGGCGCTGTTCATTTCGACATGGATCTCAATGCTGTCCAGGTGTCCGTCTTTGCTCACTTCGATGAAGTAATGGGGGCCAAGGCCATCCACTTTCAACAAGTGTTCTTCAATCTGGGTGGGAAAGACATTGACGCCGCGAATGATCAGCATGTCGTCGCTGCGGCCGGTTATCTTGTCCATGCGGCGCATGGTGCGGGCACTGCCCGGCAACAACCGGGTCAGGTCGCGGGTGCGGTAACGAATGATCGGCATGGCCTGCTTGGTCAAATTGGTAAAAACCAGCTCGCCGTCCTCGCCGTCGGCGACGACCTCGCCGGTCTCCGGGTTGATCACCTCGGGGTAGAAGTGGTCTTCCCAAATAGTGGGGCCGTCCTGGGTTTCGACACATTCCTGGGCGATGCCTGGACCCATGACCTCGGAGAGCCCGTAAATGTCCACGGCGGAGATGTTCAGCCTTTGTTCCAGTTCTGTGCGCATCGCATCAGTCCAGGGTTCAGCGCCGAATATGCCCACACGCAGCGCCAGTTTGCGGGTGTCGACGCCCTGTCTGTCCATCTCATCGGCAAGGTTCAGCATGTAGGAAGGGGTGACCATGATAATATCGGGGTTGAAATCCTGGATCAGCTGCACCTGCTTTTCCGTCTGCCCGCCGGACATGGGAATCACCGTCGCCCCCAGTTTTTCGACGCCGTAGTGAGCGCCCAGGCCGCCAGTGAAAAGACCGTAGCCGTAGGACACGTGTACCATGTCTGCTGCAGTGCCGCCGGCAGCGCGAATGGAGCGGGCCACCACCTCGGACCAGACCACGATATCCTCTGCAGTATAGCCCACGACGGTGGGTTTACCGGTGGTGCCGCTGGAGGCGTGAATGCGTACCACCTGCTCCATGGGCACGGCGAAAATGCCGAACGGATAGTTGTCTCGCAAATCCTGCTTGGTGGTAAACGGAAACTTTGACAGATCCTCCAGGGATGTCAGATCATCCGGGTGTACACCGTGGTCTTCGAACTTGCTGCGGTAGACCGGGGAGTTCTGGTAGGCGTGGTGCAGGCTGGTTTTCAGTCTTTCCAGTTGCAGGTTTCTCAGTTCGTCAACACTGGCGGTCTCGATGGCGTGCAGTGGTTCGAGGCAGGCTTGTTTCCTCATACTCTTTCCCCTGGGCTGGACTGGTTAATTTTGGTGTGCGAAAATATAATACAGAAAAATGACATAAATCAAGTATTTTGTATCATAATTACTGATTCGGGAATGTAGATCGCTAGAAAATGTCAGATCCTGTAGTTATAAAACGGCTGGCTTCGGAGTTTGCCAGGCGCAAACCGATGCGCACCACCTCCCTGATTGTTACCGTGTTTGGTGATGTCGTATCACAACATGGAGGCACCCTGTGGCTGGGCAGCCTGGTGCGAGCACTGGCCCCCATGGGTATCAATGAGCGGCTGGTGCGAACCTCTGTATTCCGGCTGGTTCGGGAGGGTTGGCTGGAGTTCGAGCGCGTTGGCCGGCGCAGCTATTATCGCTTCAGTGACTACGGCAGCCATGAGTATCACCGCGCCGCAGTGCATATCTATGCGCTGGATGGAGAGCCCTGGTATGGCCGCTGGCAGCTGCTGATTCCCCTGGCGGTGCCGGAGGAGATTCGCGAACGCTTTCGACGTAGCCTCCATTGGCAGGGATTCCGGATGATCTCCGCCGGTACTTATGCCAAACCTGGTAGCGTTGACACCGATTTGCAGGAAACCCTGGACGAATTCGATCTGGCAGACAAGGTTATCCTTTTGGAAGCGGACACCTTGCCCGGGACCTCCACTGAGTTGGTGAGGGAAATGGTAGCGGCGAGCTGGCAGCTGGATGCGGTGGCAGTTCACTATCGGGAGTTTCTGGCGCGCTTCAAGCCGCTGGCAAAATGGTTGGGTAAAAACTCCGCGCCGGGGCCTGAGTCTGCTTTTGTCGCCCGAACCCTGCTGATTCACGATTATCGCCGCGTGATATTGCAGGACACCCGCATGCCGTTACCGCTGCTGCCATCGCGCTGGCCTGGTTCCGAAGCAGAACGACTCACTGCACAGGTTTATCGGGCGCTGGCACCGGCATCCGTCGATTTCATTACCGCTGAGTTGGAAGGGGATGCCGGCCCGATGCAGGCGCAGGATCCGTCCTTCGCGCAGCGTTTTGGGAACCACTGAAGTGAACCCGTGTGAAAACCTTCCATTGCATCGATTGTTTGTTGCTGATGCGTGGAGGATACTGCAACGCAGTTTAACGCGGTGGAACGGTTCCACCCTGGATTGGCGCCATGTATGAACTCAAGACGGTGTGACTCGGCAACTTTGTCTAGTCCTGTGTAGTGTTTTTCTGCTGGGTTGTGGGCAGGAAAATTCTGTGCTTGAACGGCAGGTGGCGTTCGCTGATATGGTCCTCAGCAATGGCAGGATCTATACGGTCAACCCGGCCCAGCCCTGGGTTGAAGCCGTTGCCATCAGCGGCGGTAAATATACCTATGTAGGTGATGCCGCCGGCCTTGGTAGTCATATCGGTCCGGAAACACGGCAGCTGGATTTGCAGGGCAGAATGGCGATGCCCGGCATCAATGACGTGCATTCTCACCCCTGGCAGGGGGGCACCAAGGTTCTCTATGGGTGCAACTTTGCCTTCTCCGCCACGCCGGAGGAAATAGCGGACATTATCTCGGAGTGTGTTGCCCGCGATCCTGATGCCCAGTGGATCATAGGCGGGCAGTGGACCAGTGATTTTTTCAAGAACCACGAGCTTGGCTCACCGCGGGAGTGGTTGGACCGGGTATCTGGCGATAAAGCGGTCTACCTGGAAGATGACTCGGGACACCATGGCTGGGTCAACAGCAAGGCTCTGGCGCTGGCGGGTGTGAGCAAAGATACGCCAGACCCGGCGGGTGGGGTATTTCTGCGCGACACTAACGGCGAGCCTAACGGGGTGGCGCTGGAATCTGCCAAAACCGTGGTGGAAGAGGTCATTCCACAATGGACTCACGAGCAGAACGTGGCGGCGTTGACTGAGGCGGTCAAGCGCGCGAATGCCTTTGGCATCACCGGTATTCTCGAGGCCCGCACGCCACCCAGCGTATCACCTGCCTATGCCACATTGGACCAACAAGGTCTTTTAACCACATACGCGATCACCGCCTTGCAAACACCGCGAGGTAAGCGAGATACAGCGATGGATGTGGCGCCGCTGATTGAGATCAGCGAACGTTACAGCTCTGAACATGTGCATACCCGCTTTGCCAAGATATTTTTAGACGGTGTTCCCACCGCTTCCCGTTCTGCAGTGATGTTGGAACCCTACCTGGTAAATGAGGAGTTCAGCGAGCCGACAACAGGCATGTTGATGGTCGCACCGGAAGTGTTGGCCGAGGATATTGCCGCCCTGGATCGTAACGGCTTTACCGTTAAAATCCACACTGCCGGGGACGGTGCGGTGCGGGTAGCCCTGGACGCTATAGAACAGGTTCGTTCCCGCAACGGCCGCAGTGGCCTGCGCCACCAACTGGCGCACGCCGGCTATATTCACCCCGATGATATCCAGCGGTTTGTCGACCTGAACGTTACCGCAGATCTCTCGCCCTATCTCTGGTTTCCGCGACCGATCATTGATTCCATCATCGGTGCTGTCGGCCAGCGGGCCTACCATTACTGGCCGATAAAGGACCTGCTGGCAGCCGGAGTCAACGTTAGCATCGGCTCCGACTGGCCTTCGGCTGCGGCCAGCATGGATCCCTGGCCAGCGCTGGAGGCCATGGTGACGCGCCGCAATCCCTGGGAAGATGGCGAGCAGGCGCTGTGGCGGTCGCAGGCGATCAGTCTGGAACAGGCGCTGGAGATATTTACCCGTTACGGGGCCAGGGCGTATCGCCTGGAACATCTTACCGGCTCGGTTGAGGTCGGCAAATCTGCGGACTTGATTGTGCTCAATCAAGACCTGTTTTCGGTGCCTGTGGAAAAGATCAGCGAAACCCGGCCCGAGTTGACGCTGTTCAAAGGCACGATTGTTTTCGAAACCAGTCACTGACGTTTGTTTTCGAAACCAGTCACTGACGTTTGTTTTCGAAACCAGTCACTGACGTTTGTTTATGA
>JAPUKZ010000199.1 GCA_027295405.1 Gammaproteobacteria bacterium | reverse complement strand
CGTTGGCTGAAGAATTCCACCGCGCGCAACCCGAAAACCCAGGCGTTTCAAGTCTGGATCACCATGCCGACGCCCACGATCCCATTTCCTCCTGGCCTGCCTGTTACTATTACCACCGATCTGCAGGAAGCGGGTTTCAGCACCGAGACCGGCCTTGTCGTTCCGTTGACAGCACTGGAGGCGGCAGCACAGGAAGACGTTTTCCGGGTCTGGCGGTATGACGACGGCATCGTAAATCCTCAACCTGTGGAGGTGGGTCGCTTAACCCAGCAGGGGGCATTGATCAGTGGCGGTCTGCAAGCGGGTGACCTCATTGTCACCAGCGGCCTGTCACGCCTCAGTGCCGGCCAGACCGTCGATATCCAATTACAGAACCAGGGGCAGTAATTCGCCATGACTGTTGCCGAGTACTCGATACACCACCGCACCGTCAGCTGGATGGTGCTTGTTCTCCTGTTGGTAGGAGGCGCCCTGTCGTTTCTCGACCTGGGGCGCCTGGAAGATCCGCCCTTCATACGCAAGGACGCGATGATCATCACTGCTTATCCCGGCGCCACCGCAGAAGAGGTGGAGCTGGAGCTCACCCATCCTCTTGAAAACGCCATTCGCCAGATGGCGGAGGTTCACACCATCCGCTCCACGTCCAAGCCCGGCCTGTCCCAGATCCTGGTGGAAATGGACAAGGAGATGAAACAGAACAAGGTAGAGCAGGTGTGGGATAAGCTGCGGCGGAAGATCGCCGACGTGGAACCACAGCTGCCCCAGGGCACCACCGTGCCACGGGTATACGATGACTATGGTGACGTGTACGGCATCACCCTGATGGTCACCGGTGACAATTACGAATTCAGCGAGCTGAAACAGTACGTCGAGGGCTTGCAGCGTGAACTGGAACTGGTGAAGGGGGTTGGCAAAGTTACCCTGTTCGGCGAGCAGCAGGAACAGATTTTCGTGGAGGTCTCCCTGAAAAAACTCGCAGCCCTGGACCTGGACTTTCACCGGGTGGTCGGATTCCTGAACCAGCAGAATTCGGTGCTGGATGCCGGACGGGCTACCGTCAATGGCGAGGTGATGTACCTGAGGCTGGGTGGCCTGGATATGGAAATCGACCCGGTGATTCATGGCAGGGACAGCGGCCAGTTGATACGGCTGTCCGACGTGGCGACTATCCGCCGCGGGTATCAGGAAATTCCGCAGCACCTGATCAGGATGAACAGCAAGCCGGCGATCGCCCTTGGTATTTCCTTTGCAGACAAGGTGAACGTGGTCGAGGTCGGTCAGCGTATCGACGACCGGCTGGTACAACAGGAGCAGTTTCGTCCTGCCGGCATTTTCGTGGAGAATTTGTACAACCAGCCCAATGAGGTGAAAAAGTCCATCAACGGTTTTCTGCTTAACCTCGGCACCGCCGTATTGATCGTCATTGGGGCGCTGCTGCTGACCATGGGCTGGCGCAGCGGCCTTATCGTGGGCGCTACTTTGCTGCTGACCATGCTCGGTACCTTTATACTGATGAAAATAGGCGGCTGGCAGTTGCACCGCCTGTCCCTGGGTGCGTTGATTATTGCCCTGGGAATGCTGGTTGATAACGCCATTGTCGTGGTGGAGGGCGCCATGGTGGGGGTGACCCGCGGTGTCAGTAAACGGCAGGCCTGTTACGCGATCGTCAACCAGACCAAGTGGCCTCTGCTCGCCTCCACCCTTATCGCCATCCTGGCGTTCACACCCTTTGGCCTTTCGAATTCGGACACCGGACAACTCATGAAGGCCATGTTCTGGGTGTTGACTTATTCACTGTTATTGAGCTGGATCCTGGCGATCTCCCTCACGCCTTTCCTGGTGGACATCCTGATGCGCGATGTGGATGCCACCGGTGAAACCGGCGGGGATCCCTATCAGGGCCTGGCGTACCGTACCTATCAGAAAGTCCTCGATATGGCGCTGAACTTTCGCAAGAGCGTTATCGTGATCATGGTGATCCTGCTGGCGCTTTCTCTCTACGGCATGGGGCATGTCAAGAAAGCGTTTTTTACTGCCTCCAACACGCCGATGTTTTACGTGGATATCTGGTTGCCCAACGGCACCGATATTCGTACCACGCTCGCCACTGTGGAGGAGGTTGAAGCCTTCATCCGGCAGAACGAGGAGGTGGAGTTTGTGTCGTCCACTGTGGGTCGGGGCGCCCCACGCTTCTTCATGACTTACATGCCTGAGCAGAGTTACGAAAACTTTGGTCAGATCCAGGTCCGCGCGGACAACCTGGAGGCGATGCGGGAATTCATGCCGCAACTGGATGCCCAGATGTACGTGCGCTTCCCGCAGGTTCTGCACCAGATGAGGGAGATGGTATTCGGACCGCCCACCCGCTCAGAGATCGAGGCGCGCTTCCGGGGCCCGGACCCGGATGTACTGCGCGACCTGGGAAATCAGGCGGCTGCCATTATCCGCTTCGACGCCGTTGCCCGCAGCGTGTATATCGATTGGCAGGAGCGCAGCAAGGAGCTTGTTCCAATGGTCAATGAATCTGAAGCGCGGCGGCTGGGTATTAGCAATGAGGAGATAGCAACCAGCCTGAAAATCGCATTCGGGGGCTTGCCCGTAGGTGTCTATCGCGATGGCACACGCAAATTGCCCATCCTTGTGCGCCTGCCGGAGCAGGAGCGGGTCGATTTCGACCGCATCGATAACCTGCGCCTGTGGAGCCCATCCCTGCAAACGTATGTGCCTATTCAGCAGGTTGTCAGTCGTGTGGATATTCGCTGGAGCGACACGCTGATTCTTCGCAAGGACCGACAACGTACACTCAGCGTGATGTCCAGCTATGATAAATTCAGCGGCCAGACGGTAGAACAGTTGTTCAAGCGCATCAGGCCCGGGGTAGAGGCCATACCCCTGCCGGCTGGCTACAGCCTCGACTGGGGCGGTGAATTCGAGAACTCGCAGCGCTCGCTGAAGGGCGCTTTCGGCAGCTTGCCCCTGGCGCTGTTGGGGATGTTTGCGCTCACGGTTTTGTTGTTCAACTCCCTGCGCAGGTCCCTGGTGATCTGGCTGACCGTACCGCTGTCCATGATTGGCGTATCCATCGGCCTGCTGTCCATGAACCTGCCGCTGACCTTTCCGGCAATTCTGGGTATGCTGGCGTTGACAGGCATGATCCTGAAAAACGGGATCGTCCTGATCGACCAGGTCATGGTTGAGCTCGATGCCGGGAAAGATACCTATAATGCGGTTCGTGACAGCGCGATCAGCCGCATGCGTCCCGTTTCATTGGCCGCTGCAACCACTGTGCTGGGTATGTTACCTCTGGTGACTGACCCATTTTTTGCCTCCTTGGCCGTCACGTTTATTTTTGGTCTGAGCTTTGCCACGGTCCTGACGCTTGTCGTTGTGCCGGTGTTATACCTAAGTTTTCACAGGGTAGCTTCGCCGGCGAAAGCTCCGGCTGCGGTTGTCCCTCCCAGAAACTGAATCCGCAACTCAACTCTGGCTTAAGGCAAAGAGCGTAAAGGTGCTTAGATCCGCACGTGTCTTTTCGTAGGATTTCTGCCGAGACCCTCTCCGGGTTATCCAACACGCAGGAGGGTGTTGGCAAGTTAAAATGCCCAAGCCGAGACAATTCGAATCCGGCACCATCAGTCGGCGACTGCCTTTCCCCAGAATACTAAGGCGCCCTGTCTCAAAGATCGATAATGGTTGGCCGATACCAAATGCCTTCCAAGATTGCATAGGTTGTAAACGGCGGCATGGACACACAGAAATCTTTTAGCCTGCCCTGTAGACTTGAACCGCCTCATCGGTACTAATGTCAAGTTAACCGGCCATATTCGATAATCTGGCCATCAGTACCCTCAAACGCCACCGATTCCCACCCAGATCATCAGTTACGCAGTCTGGCTGTACTATCGATTCAATCTCAGCATCAGGAACATCAATGCAACCGACAAGACCACTTTCGGATGCGGCCCGTGGATGGTTCACCAGTCAGCGAGAGTGGCCCCCTGCGGGCATCCTGCGACAGTGCATCCCCCGCGGGTAATGGCTGATGCTGATTGCTACCTCCTGCACACCCTGGAGGAGAGGTGACGATGCGGGCAGGGGAGGTGTAAGAAACTCCAGTTCTACCCGACGAACCTGACGTACTCGACGCCGACTATGCTCTGCAG
>JAPUKZ010000198.1 GCA_027295405.1 Gammaproteobacteria bacterium | reverse complement strand
TGGTTGCTACCCACCGTTGCCGCAACTATCAGTTCCCAGACCCGCTCGCCCGCTGGCATCAGGTAATCCCGCCGACCCGGGTTCTGCCAGGCGCTGGCCACCTCGGTGCTGGTTTTCTCATTCAGTTCGAGACGGGACTTGGCTGTACCCCAGATGGACTTGCGCTCGAACTCCAGCATCTGCCAGGGCACGCCGACAGGCGCTTCAGCGTTGGCTGGTGCACCAGACAAGCACAGCAAAACCAGAACTGCAACCAGAGCCATACTGGCAAGTAGATGATGAGCGAGATGAGATAGCATCAGTGGTGACTCCTATAACACAGTAAGCCAGGATCCTGTCGATGGGGGTAGACGGCGATTGTCTGGGCGATGGGCAGCCAGAAAAACAGCCAGATCTCGCGTGGGCCGGTCAGTAGGCGATCATGGCCCATGGCAATGCAGGTCATGGCGTATAGGATCATTGCCAGATAAATTCGTTCCCCGCGCTCGCGCGCCAGTCGGGTGGCCCAGACAAGGGCCACGCCCAGGGTCAGCAGCAGTAACAACAAGCCCGCCAGACCGCCATCGCGAACCGTCGCCAGGTAACTATTGTGTGCGTGCGGGAAAACCTTGTCGTAGGCAAATATCTCGGTATTGCTCAACAGGCCGCGACCGAATACCCAGCGGTTTTGTACGCTGTTCGGCAAATCACCCCAGATACCCGGCCGGAATGAAAACTCGCCGAGCCGATGCCACCATTCTTTGGGATTGCCCAGGTACCAGACCAGTACCGATAGGCAGGCCACGGCTGCAGCGACCCAGGCGCTGCGGTGGGCCAGGCGATCCATGCGCTGCGGGTATTGAATCCACAGGAAGTCGCTGCGTGCGCTGAAGGACAAGGCCGCCAGCGCCATTGCAATGGCGACCAGGGCGGGGAGAGTGGAAAAACTCTCGATCCAGGCCAGGCTTGCCAGCATGTACGCCGCGTAGGCAGTCATACACAGGAACAGTGTGTTACCACGGTAGAAATTCTTCAGATCCTGCCACAGCAGGAGCACGCCAGGCAGCACCAGTATGAAATACAGACGACGGTGGCCGGTGGCCATGGGTAGCAAAAAGTATCCGGCCATAAACAACGTGTAGATACGGACGATACCCCGTGCCAGCAGATATCGGCGCAGCTTGTTCAGGTCCATGATTCGCAGGGAAAGATCGCGTGGCAAAGCGGGCAAATCTACCACACTTCTTGAGTCTGGTGTGATCATCTTATAACCTGCGGATTGTTCCTGTGGTCTCACTTTGCGTCCAGCGATGCGCTCGCGGAACTTTTCCCGGGGGAGTTCGAGTAATGAAAAAGTGTGTTTTTATTCACACCAACGAGCGGCAGTTGCTGGGTGCGCTGGTGTCAGAGTACTCCCTGCGACGCAATTCCCGCCAGCCTGATCAATTCGACATCAGGATTCTGCACACCCGGGATTTTCCCTACCTGTATGAACAGGAAGGCAAGTCTTTTCTGCGCGGAGGCACCCAGCGAGTCTGGCGCATGGATGACTTGCAATCATTTACCCCACTGCGCTTTCAGCCACCACAGCAGATGCAGTGGCAGGGGCGGGCGGTGCTCATGGATCCGGATATTTTTGCGGTTGGCGACATTAACGAACTGCTGAATCGGGACATGCGGGGCGCGGCAGTGATGGGGCGGCATCGCTCCGACAAACCCGGCAAGGCCCAGCGGGTAGCGACCAGTGTGATGTTGCTGGATTGCTCCCGACTGCAACACTGGAAGCCTGAGGCAGAGTTCCAGCAGTTGTTCAGCGCGGAACGCGACTACAAGCAATGGATGGTGTTGGCCCACGAAGACCCCGCTCTTATTGGCTGGTTGGAGCCCTGTTGGAATGACTTCGATCATCTCGACGAGCATACCCGCTTGCTGCACAATACCAAGCGCCGCACCCAGCCCTGGAAAACCGGCCTGCGAGTGGATTTTACGCCGGCCGACAAGTTCAGGAAGCGTCCTCTGCTGGCCTCCGTCAACCGTTTGCGGGCCCGGGTTTTCGGTGAGTACGGCTTACTTGGCCGCTATGCCCAGCATCCGGATCTCCGCCAGCAACACCTCTTTTTTGGTTTGCTCAGGGAGTGCCTGGAGAGCGGACACGTCAGCGAAGCGCTGGTGAGGGAGGAAATCGAGCGCCAGCACGTGCGCGCAGACGCCCTGGAGGTGGTCGATCGCACCCCGGAACTGGCGCACCGAGATCTGAACACCGAGCCATCGTCGATCTCTTGAGGCCCCCGCAACAGGCCTGTTTCGTTACGCTCCCCAGGCTGCGCCTGGTTGGTGAAATCAGGAGAATAATGCTTGAATTACCCAGGGGCGGTAGGTAAAATTCGCGCTCTCGAAATTGAAGGCCTCGGCGAGGCAAAAAAATGAAGACTTTTAGCGCAAAGGCGGAAGCAGTGCAGCGTGACTGGTTTGTCGTGGACGCAGAGGAAAAGACTCTCGGCCGCCTCGCCAGTGAAATCGCCCATCGGCTGCGCGGTAAGCACAAGGCGGAATACACGCCGCATGTGGATACCGGCGATTACATCGTGGTTGTTAATGCCGAGAAGGTGAAAGTGACCGGCGCCAAGGCTACCGATAAAATGTACCACC
>JAPUKZ010000197.1 GCA_027295405.1 Gammaproteobacteria bacterium | reverse complement strand
GGCGGCAAACAGTACCGCGCTACTCAGTAAAAGCTTGTTGGGCTCACTGGGTTTCAGTGGCACAAAAGGTGGATCAACCACTCGGAAGGTCACGTCATTCGCATTCTGCTCTACCCGTTGCGAGATCATCGCCGACTCTCTGCGTTTCAGTAGCTGCTGGTGCTGGTTGGCAATGACCTGGTAATCCCGATCCAACTGAATCAACTCAGTTTCTATCACCGGGATATTATCTACCTTGTCCTTCAGGTCCTGCACGCGTCGCGCATATTCGTCCACAATCACTGTTAGCTCGGCAATATTCGCCTCGGTTTCCCCCAGCATCGTGCGCATGTCCTGATAAGCAGGGCTGCTGGTGAGGCCAATTATGCCGGAACTTGTGTCAGCAATGGCCATACCAGATTCCTGTTCCCTCTGGGCCTCAAGGTCGGCTAGCAGTCGGCTAATCTGAATGACTTCAGGATGGCGCTCGGTGTATTTGGACAGCAAGCCGTCCTTTGCGGCTTGCAAGGACTGAATCCGCAAATCAAGTGGGGAGTAGGAGGTTCGAAATTCGTCAAGGCCGCTGGACAAGAAAACCGGTTCTTCGCCGGATAATTGTTTTTTCAGCTCATCACGTCGGTTCTCCAGGCTCTTCAACTGCAACCTGGCCGCACTTTCCTCGCCCTTGGATTTACTGAGTTGCGCGTAATAACCCCCCGTTTCTCCAGGCAATGTCCCAGCATAGCGCTGCTTGAAGTCGGCCAGCCGGGTTTCCGCTTCTATCAATCGCACCTCGTAATCTTCTATCTGTTGATCGAGAAAAGACTGAGCGTCGGTACTGTCTTCTCGCTTATCGCCCAGGCTGCTTTCAATAAAAATCGTAATCAGCGCCTGTACGATCCTTTTGGCTGTGTCTCTATCTTCACTCTTGTAGCTAATGGAATACAAGGAAGCATTGCCCCGCTCCGCGGAAAGACTGATTGATTCCCGCAGTTCGGTCAGGAATTCCTCTGTTTCCTGATCAGACCTGACCTGGAGATCGAGATCCGCCATCCGCATCAGCTTTTCCAGATTGGGTCGGCTGAGCAGTGTTCTGCTCATCAGCGAGATGCGTTGATTGATGTTTGGCTGTATGGCCAGCCCCTTGAGCAGGGGCCCTAAAACCGTATTACTGTCTACATATATCCTTGCGTTGGCCACGTAGGCATCGGGCAAGTTATGCACGCCTATCCAACCGGCGATAGAAAAGCACCAGGCTAGAATCAGAGCAACCCAGCGGAATCGCCAGACGCCCCAAAAGTAGGTAAAAAGCTGGGCCAGTAAGTCCTGCACTATTCTTTATCCTATTCTGACCTAGAACCAGGACTCGGGAATAATAACAATATCACCGGGAAACAAAGTGACGTTGGCGGTTATATCACCATCCTTGAGCAAATCATCCAGCCGCACGCGGTAGCTGGCCTGTCGGCCCTCAAAATTGCGCACCAGGACGGTGTTATTTCCATCGGCGAATTCGGTCACACCACCCACGGCAATCATCAGATCCAACAGGGTCATGTGCTTGCGAAAAGGTATACCAATGGGATTTGATGCCTCACCAACCACGCGAACCTGTTGTGTAGGCACTCCGACGTAGCCGTTGACAATGACACTAACAACCGGGTGTTTTACATATTCCGCGTACACTTTTTCTATATCGCGCGCCAATTCGGTAGAAGTCTTCCCGCTGGCCGGCAAGTCCTCAACCAGGTGAGTAGTAAATTTGCCATCCGGTCGCACCGATGCGCTGGTGCTTAATTCGTCATTGCCCCAGACAAATACCTGCAAGTTATCTCCCGGACCAATCACATAGTCGTAATCCGGCTCATAATTGCGCTGTTCAGCACGAACATCAGGGTAAGGGTTGGAGCTACACCCAAACATCAGCAGGGAGGCTACCCCAACCAGCAACAAGCTTGCCGCCCTCTTCCCGAATTTTCTGTGACATTCTGATATGTTTAACATTTTGCATCTTCCTCCCGGATCGGCAAATCGCCTTCCAGTTTTATCAACAAATTTCCAATTCCCCAAACACACGCTACTCCACAGTAACGGATTTGGCCAGATTTTTGGGCTGGTCAATTTCACAGCCACGCAGTCGCGCCACGTGGTAGGCAAACAGTTGTTCTGCAATCACGACCGGAATCGGGGCCAAAAATTCCTGGCAGCGCGGCACCGTGATCAGGTCATCACAGTGCGCGGCGATGTCGGTATCACCCTCTGTCGCAATGGCAATTACCGGCGATTTTCGCGCTCGGCACTCCTGCATATTGCCGATGGTTTTGGCCTTGCCGGCACTCTCGGGCACGGCGACGATGACGGGTATATCTTCATTAAGCAGCGCTATCGGACCATGTTTGAGTTCGGCGGCATGATAACCCTCAGCGTGGATATAAGAGATTTCCTTAAGCTTCAGGGCGCCTTCAAGCACCGCTGGATACATATAGCCTCGGCCGATAAAAAATGCGTGCTCACAGTGGGCATACTTCTCGGCGATCGAAAGTATGGACGGCTCCTGGTCAATCACCGCCTGCGCCAACTCTGGCAGGCGGGCCAACTCGGCAATCATCCGCGAAGCGGCCTCGGCGGAAAGCCGGCGGGTGCGGCCCAACAGCACTGACATCATCGCCAGCACCGCCACCTGGCAGGTAAAGGATTTTGTAGACGCCACCCCGATTTCCGGGCCTGCGTGTAAATAAACACCCCGGCCCGCCTCGCGTGCAATTGTTGAGCCCACCACATTGCACAGCCCCATAACGGTGGCGCCTTTGCGAATGGCTTCTCGCAGTGCCGCCAGGGTATCCGCGGTTTCCCCCGACTGACTGATCGCCAGCATGCAGGAATCGCGCTGAATGATAGGATTACGATCGCGAAACTCGGCGGCTTGCAACACGTCCGTGGGAATACTGGCAAAATCTTCCAGGTAGTACTTGCCGACCATGCCCGCGTACAGAGAGGTGCCACAGGCGGCGATAATGAAGCGGTCAATATGAGCCAGATCCGCAGGCCCCATCTGCATACCACTCAGCTTGGTGGTCTGGTCCTTGTGGACAAGGCGACCGCGCAAGGCATTGGTCAGTGCCGCGGGCTGCTCGTAGATTTCCTTGAGCATAAAATGCTCAAACCCGCCTTTCTCAATCTCTTCAATGTCCCAGTCGATTTCGGTGGCGCCGCGGGTTACCGGCACATCCTTCAATGACACGATGTCAAAATTATCGGGCGTTACCGTGACCACATCACCATCGTCCAGGTAAACGACTCGCTTGGTATGACTGATCAGAGCACTGACATCTGAGGCAATAAGCGTCTCCCCATCGCCAATACCAATCGCGATCGGACTTCCGCTGCGCGCCGCCACCAGTGTGTCGGGGTGCATCGCCGAAATCACAATCACACCATAGGTACCTTCCAGCTGCTTTAGAGCGGTAACAACTGCGGCCTGTAAATCGCCCTCGTAGGCCTCCTCAATCAGGTGGGCGATGGTCTCTGAATCCGTTTCACTGCGAAACTCATGGCCTTTGCTGATGAGGCGGTCGCGAATAGCGAGGTAGTTCTCTATAATGCCATTGTGGGCGATGGCGAAATTTCCGTTGGGGCTGAGGTGGGGGTGCGCGTTCAACTGCGTGGGCTCACCATGGGTCGCCCAGCGGGTATGGCCGATGGCAAGCCCCGATTTTCCAGCCTCGGTTTTTTCTGCCAGCATCGCACCCAACTCGGCTTCGAGCTCGGTTACCTTGCCCGGGGTTTTTACGGTCAGCAGGGAACCGCCACCATTGAGCAGGGCAATGCCTGCGGAGTCATAGCCTCGATATTCCAGCCGCTTGAGGCCAGCGACTACGACGTTAGCCGCGCTTTTGTGACCGGCATAGCCGATGATCCCGCACATTTACCACTCCCTTAGGACATTTATTATGAGTAGCTCCCCTGAACTACTTCGCAGCATGCTTGTGCTGGTGTATCAATAAAGAGTATAAATAGGAGGCCAGTATAACAGCTAAAGTATTAACAATTCGAATCAGCAAGCGGGGAATGTGATCAGGTTCACAAATTAATTGATGTACGAAGAATTCTATAACCTAAACGAAGAGCCATTCCGCCTCAGCCCCGATTCCCGGCACTGTTTTCGGCACCCCAGTTATAAGAAGGCCAAGGCCTATATGCAGTACGCACTGCACCGGGGCGAGGGTTTTGTCATGGTCACCGGCCAGCCCGGTACCGGTAAATCGACCCTGATCGGCGACCTGACTTCCGACCTCCCCGACAGCAGACCTTACGCCAACCTGCCCTGTACGCAAATTGAGGCCGACGACTTGCTGCGACTGGTGGTCCTGAAATTCGGATTGGAAGGACGGGAACAGAACAAGGCGATACTGATGCACGACCTGGAAGAATACTTCCACCGCCTGCGTCGTGAAGGAAAACAGCCCTTGCTGATCATTGACGAAGCTCAGGACCTGCCCGCCAGTGCGCTGGAAGAACTCAGGCTTCTCACCAACTTGCAGCAGGACAATCAACCCCTGCTGCAGATTTTCCTGGTAGGGCAGGAAGAACTGCGCCAGACGGTATTGTCGCCGGGCCTCAAGCAGTTACACCAGCGCATTGTTGCCGCCTGCCACCTGGAGCCCTTGTCTCTGGAAACCACCCGGGAATACATAAAACACCGCCTGTCCCAGGTGGGCTGGCTGGATGACCCGCTACTCGACAACAAGGTCTATGGCTACGTTCACAAGTTCAGCGGCGGCGTACCCCGCTTGATCAATATGATCTGCGGCCGGCTGCTGCTACACGGCATGGTTGAGGAACTGCACGCACTCGGCGAGGTCGATATCCGCGCGGTGGTAGAAGCCCTGGCCGAAGAACAACTACTGCCGATCAATCGACAGACCCAACAAAGCCGCAAACACCGCTGGCTCTAGTAACCCCCGTCTCTCAAAGTCGCCACACATCTACATTGCTGGTGGCTAGTTCTTCCCTGTCCATGCAGGATTTGACATCTATCAGCACGGCGTCACTGGCCATGATCTCACCGAACTCTGACGCGGCCATTGCTCTGTAACTCTGGTGTGGAACGGCCAGGACAACCGCCTGTGCTTTGGGAAGGTCCTTCCAGTCGGTCAGGCTGACCCCGTATTCCGCCAGCGCTTCCCCGGGTTCGGCCAGGGGGTCGTGAACATACACATCGCAGCTGTATTCATTGAGCTCATTAACGATGTCCTCAACCCGGGAATTACGCAGATCGGGGCAGTCTTCCTTGAACGTCAGGCCCAGAATAATAACTTTGACGCCATTGATGCCGTGGCCCTTCTGGGTCAAACGCTTCACGGTCTGCTCCGCAATGAACTTGCCCATGCCGTCATTGATGTGCCGACCCGCCAGAATCACCTGTGCATGGTGCCCTTCTGCCTCAGCCTTGTAGGTCAGGTAGTAGGGGTCTACCCCAATGCAATGGCCGCCAACCAGACCAGGCCGAAAGGGCAGAAAATTCCATTTGGTGCCAGCCGCCTCCAGAACATCCAGGGTATCGATACCCATGCGGTTGAAAATCAAGGCCAGTTCATTCATCAGGGCTATGTTGAGATCCCGCTGGGTGTTCTCGATGACCTTGGCAGCCTCTGCAACTTTCACGCTGGCTGCCCGGTGCACGCCCGCATCAATTATTTTCTCATACAGCGTGGCAACCCGCTCCAGGGTTTCCGCGCTATCGCCGGAGACAACTTTTACAATGGTTTCCAGCCGGTGGACCTTGTCCCCCGGGTTTATCCTCTCGGGGGAGTAACCAACGTAAAAACCTGAACCCGACTGACCGCCCTGGTCGGAGCCGTCACCTGACCACTGCAGCCCGGAGTGCTGTTCCAGCAGGGGTACGCATTCCTCCTCTGTGCAGCCCGGGTACACCGTGGATTCGAATATGATTGTGGTGCCGGGGCTCATATGCTCACCCACGGTGCGGCAAGCGCCTTTTAATGGGCTCAGATCCGGCTTGTGGGCCTGATCGATGGGTGTGGGGACAACCACAATAATGGTTTCTGCCTCGGAGAGGCGCGCCGGATCATTGGTATACTGCAACTGATCAGCGGCGCTCATGTCGTGCGGCGCGACTTCGCCGCTGGGATCGTGGCCCCTGCGGTAGTTTTCCAGTTTCTGCTTATTGAGATCAAAGCCGATGGTCGGCATCTGCTTGCCGAACGCAACTGCCAGAGGCAAGCCCACATAACCCAATCCGACTACTGCTACCGTGTTCGCCATATCGCTCCCGCTGCTGTCTGCAACATTTACACTTCTGGTCTTAGAGTATAGTGTTACTCAACTTTCGCAACTTTCACAACAACAGCAACAAGCAGCGGCATAAGCTGCCACACTTACCCAGACCCCAGGACAAACTCTCCATGACCATAACTATGAGCATCGGCATCTTCACCTACCTGGTTGCCTGCCTGGCGTACAGCTTTCTGACGCTGCTGTTGTTGGTTTCGCGCCGCGGCCAATCGCTGGCGGCTTACATTATTTCCGCCTCCGCACTGACCGCGCTATGGGCGGCGATTCTGGCATTTGATGCGGGGAGTGAGTCAGTGCCGGGGGAATTATTGCAGCTAATCGAAATTCTGCGCACGGCCGCCTGGAGCCTGTTCCTGCTCAAAGTCATGACGCAGCGCGCCAACGAGGATTCAGATGCGCCCCCGCGCAATCAGTTGATTCGCTATTACATCGGCCTGCTGGCGGTTGCCATGGCGGTGCTGTATCTGGGCCCGCGCCTGGACCTGGGTTCAGAAATCACCTGGCGCATAGTTAAAGACGGCATCATTATCATCTGGATTTTATTGGCGCTAATCGGCCTCTTGCTCATTGAACACATCTACCGCAATACCACTGCCGATTCACGCACCAGCATCACCTACCTGTGTCTTGGCCTGGGCAGTATTTTTGTCTACGACTTCTTTATGTACGCGCAGGCACTCTTGTACCGTTTCATAGATCCACTGCTGTGGCACGCACGCGGCATCGTAGACAGTATCGCCGTGCCACTGATTGCGATAGCGATCGCGCGCAATCCGAACTGGAATCTGCGCATTCATGTATCGCGCCATATCGTGTTCCAGTCGGTCACTTTGATGGGCGCGGGCCTGTATCTGCTGGCCATGGCGATCGCCGGCTACTTCATCCGCTTTCTGGGGGGGAGCTGGGGTGGAATTATACAGATCGCGTTCCTGTTCGGTTCCGGCCTGCTGCTGGTGGTACTGCTGTTTTCCGGGAGAATACGCGCTCAACTGAGAGTCTTGCTGAGCAAACACTTTTTCAGTTACAAATACGACTATCGCGAGGAGTGGTCCAACTTTACCCGTACGCTCGCTGAGAGCGGCAAAAATGTGCCCGAACAGGTCATCCTCGCACTGGCAAACCTGGTTCACAGCGAGGGCGGCGTTCTATGGATCAAGGAGGAAGGGAATTTCAAGCAGATAGGCCAGTGGGGAATGCGCGAGTTCGAGGCTTCTTCCACCCCGGGATTGCAGAACCTGGCGGCTTTTGCCGAGCGACGCCAATGGGTAATAGATATTGCCGAGTACCGCCGCGATCCAAGCACCTACCCGGATCTGGAACTACCCATCGAAATAATGGCCGTGCCCAGGGCCTGGCTGCTCATTCCACTGCTGTTCAATTCCAAGGTTCTCGGCCTGGTGCTGATCGAAAAATCCAGTGTGATAATGACGATCAACTGGGAAGACAGGGACTTGCTCAAAGTAGCGGGACAACAGGCGGCCAGCCAACTGGCCCAGTACCAGGCCAACCTTGCCCTGGTCCAGGCGCGCCAGTTTGAGGCCTTCAACCGGCTCTCGGCCTATGTCGTGCACGACTTGAAAAACATACTCGCGCAGCAGTCACTGATCGTGTCGAACGCTGAGAAACACAAGGATAACCCTGCCTTTATCGACGACGTGATCGGCACGGTCCGGAATTCTGTGGAGCGAATGACCCGG
>JAPUKZ010000196.1 GCA_027295405.1 Gammaproteobacteria bacterium | reverse complement strand
ATGTCGCGACCAAGGGGTTTGAAGGCAGTCCAGTGATTGGTTTTCTGCGCAAGCTAGGTGCGCCACTGGAGAAACTATTCATGTCGACTGCGGAGGAAGGTGCGCAGACACAAATACATTGCGCGACCGCTCCGCAGGCCGAGGGTGGCCACTATTACGTCGATTGTGAAATCGGTGCAGCATCGACCGATAGCCAGGATTTGACCGCTGCCAAACGCTTGTGGCGAGAAACAGTGGAATGGGTGAACGGCTTGCCCGGCTCAGGCAGGGCTTGATCCGGGGCCGAATCGTCACTCTAAATGATCAGGTGCTTCCATGATGAAAAAAATTTGCCCAGGCTACTGCGATATTCTTGCCGTCACACTTGCGCTGCTGAGCTTGCTTGCGCTTGCTGGCTGCGGGCGCGTAGACGACCCAACCCGTCTATCAAAACTGGATATTGAAAACCCCGAACCGCCACCGGCCCTGGACACGGTCGAGTATCGCGACACGCGTAATTTGCTCTGGGGTGATCTGCATGTACATACCAGTTTGTCTTATGACGCCTATGGAATGGGCGTGCGTGTCATGCCCGATGACGCCTATCGGTACTTTAAGGGCGGCACTATATCCCACGGAGCAGGTTATGCGGTACGTGCCAAGCGACCGATAAACTTCGCCGCGGTTACCGATCACGCTGAATTCCTCGGCGCACCTCGACATCTCGCTGGCGACAGGGCCGAAGAGAGCGCCCTACCCGGTATCCTGGCCACAGGAAGCCCGCTCAAAATCACCTGGCATTGGCTCTACACGATGTTAACGGCCAGTAACGAAGATCCCGCCGCTACCTACGGTGACATCCCGGGATTGGATGAGGTGGCCAATGCTGCCTGGAAGAAAACTATTGCAGCAGCCCAGGCGCATAATGATCCGGGTCGCTTTAGCGCATTTATTGCCTTTGAATATTCCTCCATGCCCGGCGGACAGAACCTGCACCGTAATGTGATATTCCGGGGGTCGAACGTTATCGAAAGGCCCTTTTCGGCAATAGATTCTGAAAACCCGGAAGACCTGTGGACAGTGCTTGAAGAGCAGCGCGATAAAGGCAACGACAACCTGGCAATACCCCACAATGGCAACGCCAGTAACGGCCTGATGTATGACCGAACTACCTACAGTGGCAGAGAACTGGATGCCGACTATGCCGCCCGCCGCATGGCCAACGAACCCATCAGTGAAATTTTTCAGGTCAAGGGCTCTTCCGAAACACACCCTGAGTTGTCTCCCGCTGATCCCTTCGCTGCGCACGAACTCTTCACCACCATCTTTAACGCAGCGGGAGATACCGGCAAGGTTCCGGGAAGCTATGCACGAGATGCGCTGCGTACCGGCCTGGAGTATCAGCGTGGGCAGCAGTTTAACCCGTACCAGTTCGGGGTGATTGGCAGTAGCGACAGCCACAATGGCACCATGGCGGATGAGGAGGATAATTTCTACGGCAAGCAACCTCTTATGGATGGTACGGCTGCGCAGCGATTGGGTAAGGTCTTTTTGCTGCCTGACAGCGTGCGACGCACCGGACAATGGGGTTCGCAGGGACTGGCCGCTGTCTGGGCTCATGAAAATTCACGCGATTCGATCTTTGATGCTCTGCGGCGCAGGGAGACCTATGCTACGACTGGGCCGAGGATGACCCTGCGCTTCTTTGGTGGTTGGGGTTTCGACACGGACATTCTGAGTTCAAACGACTGGATCGAGAAAGCCTATGCGAACGGCGTGCCCATGGGGGGGGAGCTGAGTGCTTACCAACAACAAAATGCGCCAAGGTTTGTAGTGGTTTCTGCCAAAGACCCGCTTGGCGCCAACCTGGATCGGTTGCAGATCATCAAGGCCTGGGTAGATGACAAGGGTATCAGTCATGAAATAATTTACGATATCGCGGGCGCCGGTGAGCGCGAGATAGATCCAGCCACCGGGCTATTGCCGGCGATCGGCTCTACCGTAAATGTGAGAGAAGCGACATACACCAATACGATAGGCGCAACGCAGTTAGCGAAAGTCTGGGAAGATCCGGATTTCAATCCGCATCAACCGGCCTTTTACTATGCACGGCTTATCGAAATTCCCACTCCGCGTTATTCAACCTACGATGCCAAAGCATTGGGCGTAGAGGCGCCAGAACCGACTACGATTCAGGAACGTGCAGTGAGTTCGGCTATTTGGTACGCACCCGGATCATGATGTGAACTGACCACAGTGGCATGGCTGGTCCCAATCTGGATATTATCCCGCAGCCTGGTCCCAGGCCATCTGTAAGTGGGCAGTTTCCGCTTTGGCGCTGCGTCTGACAATCATTGCCATTGGCAGCAGTCGCATTCGGTGCTTTTCCAGGTCGCGCCAGGTCTTGGTGAGCACGCAGCCCCGTTCGGTCGCTTCTAATTCCCAATCCTCGATCATGGTGAAAAAGCGTGCCTCCCTGATGGCGTCGGCGGTGTAGGGCGGATTCAGTCTCATGGCGGTGGTTACCTTGATGACCACCTTGTGCTCGCTGCACTCGGCGGGCAGCCGCTCCAGCAGTGAAACACCGGCCTTGCCACAGCAGAACAAGCTATGCCCTGGTTCCAGTACTTCACCATTAATAGCATCGGGATAGTATTCAAGAACGCGCGCCGGCGTCATGATGAATTCGCGCACCTGCTCGGGTGTGGCGCGCAGGGGGATTCTCTCCCGGTGAATAATTTTGTTCATTTCGCTTCCTCGCCATACCCCGTTTACACTTCCTTCTGCGGCTTGGAAGTTTAAAGGGCTTTATCTACGATCTTGTTCAGCCAGTTAAGCCCCGCATATCGAAAACCG
>JAPUKZ010000195.1 GCA_027295405.1 Gammaproteobacteria bacterium | reverse complement strand
GCGGCTGGGCGGTTTCCTGGGCCCGCAACAAGGGGCTGCTGATTACCCGCAGTGGAACACGCACTTGTATCTGTTCACTGGCACAGAGCGCCTGTTCCCGCCCCAGCGTACTCAGACCCAGATCCGGATCCTCACCCCAATCCGCTGCGGCCTCGCCGCGACGGACCAGAAAGATGTCCAAACTGATTGATCTCATTGCTGCGACTTCAGCCTCGTACTAGCCAGTTTGCACCTGGCGCAGGGGTTTTGATTCACGCGAGAAGCGCAGTTTCCGCCGGTAGGGGAAGAAGTCCTCAATATAACCGCTGGCAATCTGTGCCTGCAGGCCCTGCCAGAAGGATGCCTCGTAAATATCGCTGTGCAGCTCATCAAACACGCGCCGGGCGCGCTGGTTGCCGCTGAAAAAGAGGCGAAACTCCTCCGGGAATATGTCGTGCTCACCAACCGGGTACCAGGGCTGGCTGGCCAACTCCTCTTCTTCCGTGCGCGGCGCCGGGATGGTGCGAAAATTGCAGTCCGTCAGCGGGCACAGATCGTCGTAATCGTAAAACACCACGCGCCCGTGGCGGGTAACACCAAAGTTCTTCAACAACATATCACCGGGAAAGATATTGGCCGCCGCCAACTCCTTGATGGCGTTGCCGTACTCCTCCATCACCTGCAGCACCTGTTCATCCGTTGCGTCACGTAAATACAGGTTCAGAGGCGTCATGCGCCGCTCCACATAAACATGACGAATGACCAGGGCCTTGCCGTGTTCCTCTATTTGCGAGGGCGCTACCCGGCGCAGCTCTGCCATCAGTTCCTCGGAGAACCGTTCCCGCGCGAACGCCAGGTTGGTGAATTCCTGGGTATCTGCCATACGACCCACGCGGTCTGCCCGTTTCACCAGCCGGTACTTGGCTTTGACCTGTTCCCGGGTCATGTCTTTGGGTGGGGTAAATCGATCCTTGATAATCTTGAACACAAAGTCGTAGCTGGGCAGGGTAAACACAGTCATCACCATACCCTTGATACCCGGCGCTACATTGAACTGATCGCTGGTGTTCTTCATATGCCGGAAGGCGCAGCGGTGAAAGTAGGTCTTGCCGTGCTTGTTGTAGCCGATGGCGCTGTAGATTTCCGAAATCGGTTTGGCCGGCATCAGACTCTGCAGGAACATCACATACTGGGAAGGCACCTCCGCGTCCACCATGAAATAGGAGCGGGTAAAGCTGAAAATCACGCTGACCTTGTCGGC
This sequence comes from Gammaproteobacteria bacterium, assembly GCA_027295405.1. GTDB lineage: Bacteria > Pseudomonadota > Gammaproteobacteria > Pseudomonadales > Halieaceae > JAPUKZ01. The sequence goes on along the minus strand of JAPUKZ010000195.1, from coordinate 5,370 downwards.
ACCAAACAAAACGGTATCCACATAGATGCTGCGATCTTCCGTGTGCAGGATCGGCAGCACCAAGGGCATGGTTTTGTTGCCTGCGACCAGCTTGCCCACGATATAGGCGCCCTTGTTCCGGAAGAAGAGTGAATCCAGTACCTGAACCTCGACCGCGCGGGTATCGACGGCAAAACGGGGCAGCAGGTAACCCCGAGCCACCGCGGCAATATTGGCAATATCCCGGGCCTTGTCTTCGTAGGGGATGGCCAGGGCGAAATCATCCAGCAGGCGGCTGAGAAACGCCTCCAGACCATCGCCCAGCTGATAACTGCGCCACAGGCGTTGGTTACTGACCGGCGGCATGTCTCCCTGGGGGGAAAAGACAAAGGCATGTTCGTCGCGAATCTTGCGGTGGCTGTGAGCCAGACAATAAATCGAGTTGAAAAAGGTCTCGGCAATCTCGTAGTTATTGTGGCCTTCAATCAGGTTCGCATAGTGAGTGCGGGCCTCGCCCCAAAACCCGAAATCCCGCAGCCGTTCACCGGCAATCAGCGCAACGAACTCACTCACCTTGTTGACCTTGGTTTTATACAGGTCAATACGCTCACCAGAGGCGGCGTGAATACCCGCCCAATCGGCCTTCTCAAAGCGCGGCTTGGCCGCCAGGGTGATGTTCTGGAAGACAGCAAAGTAGGACTCAAAACCATTCAGGATGGTATGAGCGAAGCGCAGAGAGGTTTCCACGCGGGAATTATACCCCTGTGTCTACAGACCGTGTGAGATCAACATCCCAGAATCGACAAGCCGTTTCTGGCCGATTTTGCAGGCGTTTGCGCCAGAAACGCCAGGCCTGCCACGGCAGGGAACCCGCGGCATCACCCGGTAGGCACAAATCGGCGGCGCAGCTTGCGCATCCCACCGATCCAGCGATTATAATCTGCGGTCTTGTTCTGCCGGTATTGTTCCACCTGTGGATGCGGCAGGATCATGAACGTCTCTTCGGCCAGGCCGTCGATCACCGTTGCAGCGAGCTCTTCTGCGCTGATAATGCCATCCACCCCGGCAGAGCCACCATCACCGCCACCCACCTGGTCAATCATGCGGGTCGCAACGGCCTGCGGGCAGATCATGGATACCTTGATGCCAGCGTCGCCGTGGGTAATGGCCAGCGACTCGGCAAAACCCACCGCCGCATGCTTGGTGGTGGAATAGGCAGCATCGCCAATCTGGTTCAGTAGACCCGCCGCCGACACCGTATTGAGGAAATAGCCTTCCCCGCGCTTGATCATGCCCGGCAAACAGGCGCGCGCCGCATAGACATGGGCCATCACGTGAATATCCCACATCGCCTGCCAGGTATCGTTGCTGGCGGAGGTAGCCCACCCGGGCTCGCCGTCACCCGCGCCAATACCGGCATTGCTGCAGAACAGGTCGATCTGGCCGTAGTCGGCTTCCAACTGTGCGACCATGGCCTGAATCTGGCTCTCATCGCGCACATTCACAGCAAAGGCGACACCACCAATGGCATCCGCCACCGCCTGGGCGTTGTCCAGTTCCAGATCGGCGACGGCAACCACCCTGGCCCCGGCTGCAGCAAAACGCTCACTCAGAGCCTTACCGATGCCGTTGGCACCCCCGGTAACGACGACTACCTTACCCGCAACATCCATCAGAGCATCTCTTCTGCCATCAGTTCCATCACTTCGGGATCCGAAATGCCCATCAGCATACTACCTACTTCACCGCGCGCACCGGCTTCCTTCCAACGCTGCAGGCGCTCACGAATGCGATCCCTGGGACCGACCAGCGCCACTTCGTCGATCAGATCGTTGGGAATCAGCGCTTCAGCTTCTGGTTTCTGGCCCGAGAGGTACAGGTCCTGGACCCTTTCAGCAACGTCCCCATAGCCGAGACGGGTGGCGTAGTCGTTGTAGAAATTCTTGCCCTTGGCACCCATACCACCGATATACAGGGCCAGGTAGGGGCGCTGGGAATCAAAGGCGGCATCGATATCATCGTTCATAGCCACCGATACAAACGGGGCGATATCGAAGTCTTTCAGGCTCTTGCCGTTGCCGGCCCTGGCGAAGCCGGTCTCAAAATCCTCAGCGAAAAGCTGGTACTTGGTGGGATCCATCCACACCGGGAACACGCCATCGGCAACTTCTGCGGCACAGCGCAAGCCCGCCGGGGTAATAGAAGCGGTGTAAATCGGGATATTCGGATTGGCTTCGAGAATGGACTTCAAGGGCTTACCAAGACCGGTAGCGGCCTCACTTTTATTGGGCATCTGGTATTCAACCCCGTCGAATTCCACCGGACCCTCACGACCCATGATGGCGCGCATGATCTTGATGTACTCGCGGGTGCGGGTGATCGGCTTGCCGTAGGGCACACCGTGCCAACCTTCCACCACCTGCGGGCCGGACGCGCCCAGACCGACAATAAAGCGATCGTTGGATAACTGCGCCAACGACATCGCGGTCATGGCGGCCAGCGCCGGGGTACGCGCGGGCATTTGCATAATGGCGGTGCCGACCCGGATTTTCTCGGTTTGTGCCAGGATCCAGGTAGCCGGCGTCACCGCATCCGAGCCGTAGGCTTCCGCGGTCCACACCGAATCAAAGCCAAGGCTCTCGGCGTGCTTGATGGTATCCATGGGAATGTTCAGCCGCTTTCCTGAATAGCCCAGTAATAGCCCTAATTTCATGCTGTTCTCCAAAGTGTGGGGAGTTAGCTGCCCCGTTACAGAATTCGTCAGGCGTATGAGAGTTGGTTGAACTTCGCCTGGTGGTAATCACCATTACCAAAGATAGTGCGAATTGTCATCAGACGTTTGACGTAATGACCCACCTCAAGTTCATCGGTCATACCAATACCACCGTGCAGTTGCAGGGCTTCATCGCCCACCAGCTTGCCGGCGCGGTCGACCATGACCTTGAGGGCATGCAGGTTACGCTGGCTCTCAACACTGTCGTCATCCGCACTGTTTTTGGCACTGCAGACCGCGCGATACAGCAGGGACCGGGTCTGTTCGCAGGCCATAAAAGTATCAACCATACGGTGTTGCAGGGCCTGGAAGGATGCAATCGCTACCCCGAACTGCTCGCGAGTCCTGGTGTATTCCACGGTGGTACTGTTCAGCTTCTCCATAATACCCAGGGCCTCGGCACACAGGGCAAGCGTCACATTATCCACCACGGCCTGCATGGGAGCATAACCCTGATCGCGCTCGCCTAATAAGGCATCCGCTGCCAATTCAACATGATCAAAGCGAACATTGGCCACCAGTTGGCCATCCATCAAACGATAACCGCTGCGCTCAACTCCGGGGGCAGTCGCATCCACCAGCAGCAGGCTGATCCCGTCCTCAGCGCCCGCTTCGCCGGCAGTTCGCGCCGATACCACCAACGCATCCGCAGCCAGTCCGTTGAAAACCACAGTTTTCTCGCCGTTGAGCACGAACCCGTCACCGGACGCCGTCGCCGCTGTGGAAATATCCGCCAGCTCAAAGCGCGAATGCCGTTCCAGAAAGGCAAAAGCACCTTGTACCTCGCCCGCAATCACGCGGGACAACCAGTTTTCCTGTTGGGTGGTATTACCGGCTTTCTGGATCAGCCCCCCGAACAGCAACACGGTAGCAACGAAGGGTTCAACCACCAACCCCTTGCCCAACTCCTGCATGACCACCATGGTGTCGATAGCATCACCCCCAAAACCGCCCACGGACTCGTCAAAGGGAATAGAAAGCCAGCCCAGCTCGGCAAACATCTGCCAGTTGCCACGGTCGAAACCCTGCTCGCTAGCCACCAGTTCGCGGCGACTATGCGCGTCGTAATGATCCTGTACGAAGCGCGCCACGCTGTCTTTGAGCATGTTCTGCTCTTCTGAAAAATCAAAATTCATGCGTTGTCTTCCTGTGGCTTACAGACCCAGAACGGCCTTGGAAATAATGTTCTTCTGCACTTCGTTGGAACCACCGTACACGGTGGTAGCGCGTCCGTACATGTAGCTGATGCATGCCTTGCTGCCGAATTCATGCCCGCTGTGATCAACGCCATCCGCATCGGGCAGCACCCCCTGATAGTAGCCGGCCACTTCCATCCACAATTCCTGCACCGCCTGCTGTAGCTCGGTACCCTTTATTTTCAGCAGGGAGGATTCCGGGCCCGGCGCAGTGCCGGCAGACAAGGCCGCCAGCACCCGCAGCTCCGTGTATTCCAGCGCCATTATCTCAATTTCCGCATCCGACAAACGCCGCTGAAATGCCGGATCGTCAATCAAACCGCCCTCGGCGCGGGCATACGCGATAACCCGCGCCAATACACGCTTGCAGCCTGCTACCCCGGCAATGGCGGTACGTTCGTGCTGCAGCAACGCCTTGGCATAGGTCCAGCCCTTGTCCTGCTCACCAATCAGGTTTTCCGCGGGTACCCGCACCTCATTGAACTGGACCTCATTCAGCGAATGCCCACCGTCCAGCCCGATGATCGGATTGACAGTGATGCCCGGTGTTTTCATGTCGATCAACAGGAAGCTGATGCCCTCCTGCTTCTTGCCGGAGCTGTCAGTGCGCACCAGGCAGAAAATCCAGTCGGCGAGGTGGGCGCCGCTGGTCCATATCTTGGCGCCGTTGACCAAGTACTCGTCGCCATCAAGTTCAGCCTTGGTTTTCAGGGCAGCGAGGTCGGAACCCGCCCCCGGTTCGGAATAGCCCTGGCACCACCAATCGTCGCTGCGCAGAATACGCGGCAAAAATTTGGCCTGCTGTTCCTCGGTGCCGAAGGTATAGATGACGGGTCCCACCATCTTCAAGCCGAAGGGAATGACATCCGGCGCATCGGCACTGGTCCGCTCGGACTCAAAAATGAATTTCTGGGTCGCCGTCCAACCGGTGCCACCGTGTTCGACCGGCCAGCCCGGGGCAATCCAGCCCCGCTCGTACAGACATTTCTGCCACTCTACCTGCGCCTCCCGGCTGGTTTTCTTACTGGCCAGACGGGCCCGCAGCTCAGCGCTGCAGTTCTCCTGGAAAAATTGCCGAACTTCATCGCGGAAGGCCAAATCCTCCGCTGAAAATTGCGTGTCCATGTCTGTCTCCTCTCGAGAGGATTTGAACTTACAGTATGTTTACCTTGCATTCAAGTAGGACAACTCCCCTTACGTAGTAGGCTATGCTCCTTTGAGCCGATCACCTTTGGAGAGAATCTTGCCCAATCTGAATATCCGTGATGCCGAGGTTGCCGATGCCGCCCTCATTCTGCATTTTGTGCGGGAGTTGGCTATTTTTGAGAAAGCTGAACACGAGGTGCTGGCCACCGAGGAATCCATACAGCGCAGCATATTCGGGAAGGATTCCCGGGTCGATGCCCTCATTTGTGAGCTGGA